>CABUCP010000025.1 GCA_902490055.1 uncultured Klebsiella sp.
AATGGCGCTCATGGATTCAATGGTCGCGCAGCTTTTTATAAGGACAATTTAGGGGTATAGGTATTCGCTTTACCAGGTAAGAATATAACCGCAACGCTTGCGGGTTATTCGCGAAGAGGGAGTAATGGTCGGCCACTGGAACAAATAAACGTTCCTGAAAATATATCGATGCCGGATTTAACTTATTCTTAAAACCGGCAGACAGGTGATTTAACGGCGGTTCCACGGCATGATTGCCAGCAGGCGCGCCATGCCGCAAAAACCGCTGATGCCTGCGAAGGCGAGCCCGGCGCCGACGAAGCCGCTCAGCAGGAAGAAGCCGCTATTGGCGGTATACCCCAGAATCACCCCAAGCAAAATCAGCACGCCGGCGGCGATCTGCACCTGGCGCATTAACGGCAGCGGCTGGGATTTATCTTCCACTACCGGCAGCCCCGCCGCTCGCCACGCCTGAATCCCGCCCGCCAGCAGTTTGACCTGCGCCGGCGCGGCGGCGGCGGCTAGCAGGCTGGCATTGTTCTGCGTTCGCGACCCGGCCTGACAGTGAAAAATGATCGTCTCGTTAGGCTGCGCATTCAGCATCGCGCCTTGAGTTAATTTATCTAACGGCAGCAGGGTCGCCGTCGGAATATGCTCACGGGCGTATTCGTCGGCAGCGCGAATATCAATTAAGCGTGCGCCCTGGGCGATAAGCGCCTGGGCTTCGTTGGCTGACACTGTAGCGATCGCCATAACAACTCCTTACGGGCAGTAAATGGTTTTTAGCGTGGCGATGACCTGCTGAACCGCGGGGTGGGTAATGAAGTAGCGCAGGCGCTGCGCATCGCGCTCGCAGTCGATCAGGCCTTCATCGCGCATCCGGGCAAGATGCTGAGAGGTGGCGGAAGGGCTCAGGCCGGTTATCTGCGCCAGTTCGCCCGCGGTGGTACGCGGGGCTTCGCAGAGCATGCACAGAATCAATAACCGGCTGGGGTTGCTCATCGCTTTCAGCAGGACAGCGGCTTCCCCGGCGCTGGCCTGCAGTTGTTGTGCTGGGGTCATATTATTTTAGTCTTTTCTAAATTTAGATAAGTCTAAAATAAAGGTGGGGATTTTACCAGCCTGCCGACAAATAAATGACGATCAGGCCAGTAGGGCGGCGCGGGCAATATGCTGGCGGGCGTGGGCAATACCGGCGTCGCGGCCGTGGGGGCGAATATCCATACCTTCGGCATAGATAAAATCAACGTCACTAATACCCATCAAGCCCAGCACCGCGCGTAGGTATGGCGTAACCGCATCGCTGGGCTGGCCATCGTGAACGCCGCCGCGCGAACTCATCACCACCGCACGAACCCCTTCGACCAGCCCCTGCGGCCAGGTGTCGGTGTAGCGGAAGGTTTCCCGCGCCCGCGCCACCAGATCGAACCAGTTTTTGAGATCCGTCGGCACGTTGAGGTTATACATCGGCGCGCCGATTACCAGCAGGTCGCTGGCTTTTAACTCGCCGATCAGCGAATCAGAGATTGCGACTCCTTGCTGAATTGCCGGACGCGGATCCTCAGCGCCCCGCAGGGCGGCGAACAGCGCGCCGTCGAGTTTCGGCAAGGCGAGTGTGGTCAGATCGTGTTCGACAATAGCATCCTGGTGGCCGGCTGCGCGGCGGGTCTGCATATATTCATCAATCAGCTGGTTGGTCAGCGATGCGGGGCCGTTGATACTGGATTTTAAAATCAAGACGTTGCTCATGGCGTATTCCTTAATTAACGAGGTGGAACACAGGTTAGCACTGTCCTTTTTTCACCAGTAGTGACATTATTTTCCTTAATTGTATCCACAAAGGAATCAATCTATGCGCGGTGATTTGAACGCGATTCCGGTGTTTGTCGCCGTGGTCGAAAGCGGCAACTTTGCGCAGGCTGCCGAAAAACTGCACCTGACGCGTTCCGCCGTCGGTAAGACCATCGCCCGGCTGGAAGAGCGGCTCGGCGTGGCGTTATTTCAGCGAACTACGCGTCGGCAGATTTTGACCGACGAGGGGGCGCGGTTTTATCAGCAATCCCGGCAGGCGCTGGATAACCTGCGCGATGCGGAGGATGAAATTCAGCGTGGTAAAACCCAGGTTCAGGGGCGGCTGCGGGTCAGCCTGCCGGTGCTGTTTGGTCAGCGCTGCGTGGCGCCGATCTTGTTTTCTCTTAGCCAACGCTATCCGCAGCTTAAGCTGGAACTGTCGTTTAACGATAGGCAGGTGAACCTGTTTGATGAAGGATTCGATCTGGCGATTCGTATCGGTACCCTGGCCGATTCTCCCTTTCTCAAAGCCCGGCGCTTAGGCCAGCACGGCATGACGCTGTGCGCGTCGCCGTCGTATCTCCAGAATCGCGCCGTGCCGCAGTCGCTGGCGGAGCTGCATGAACATCTGGCTATCGGTTATCTTTACGGCGGGCAGATGCAAAAATGGCGTCTGCGCGATGCGCAGGGCGCGATGGTCGATTTTCGCCCATCGGCCAGCGTGGCGATAGATGATTTCGCCGCCATCGCCGCGGCGGCCAAAAGTGGACTGGGGATCGCCTGGCTACCGGATTGGCTGGTTGGCGAAGAGATTGCGCGGGGAACATTACTGCAGATTTTACCCACCGGCGCCAGCGTCCGTTTTGCCATCAGCGCCGTCTGGCCGGAAGCCGCATGGGTGCCGCAGAAAATCCGCGTGGTCGTCGATGAGCTGCTGGCCCGGCTGCCGCAGCAGATTGCAGACAGTCATAACCAGGACGATTCGCCAGCGGCGGGTTAATCCTGGCTTAAGGTATTCTGGCGATAATGACAGCATGATGACTGTGACGAGAACTCGCCATGAACCTGTTAGAAACGTTTAACCAGAGCGCCTTCCTCGCGCTAAATGCCCAGCCGGGGACGCCGGACAGTATGTTGCTGCTCGCGCGCTTCTCGGCCAGCTGGCTGATCCTCCTTGTGCCGGCGATGCTGCTGGGATTATGGTTCCTCGGCGGCCGTCAGGGCCACCGCCAGGCGCTGTTCTGCGCCGTGAGTATTCTGATTGCGCTGGGATTAGGATTTGCCTGCGGAACGCTGTGGTTCCACCCGCGGCCGTTTATGATCCCGCTCGGCCACACCTGGATAAGCCATCCGGCGGATAACTCCTTCCCAAGCGATCACGGCACCGTGATGTTCAGCGCCGCTTTTGCGCTGTTATCGCTGCGCATGCGCAGCATCGGCCTGCTGATGCTGCTGGCGGCGCTGCCGGTGGCGTGGGCGCGTATATTTCTCGGCGTTCATTTCCCACTGGATATGCTGGGCGCGGCGCTGATCTCTGGGGCTGGCGTCTGCGTGGCGAAGGTGGTCTGGCAAGCGCTCGGCCAGAGGATGCTGGCGCTATGCGAAGCGCTGAGCCGCCGTTTGTTCTCCTGGCTTCCGGAGCGCTTTACGCCGTAGTTGTTGCCTCGATTCACTTCCCTTGTTCGCGCGCCGCTCGCCGATACAGCGTGCTGCGCGCCACTCCCAGCGCCTGCGCCGCTTTACTCACATTGCCGTTAAAGCTTGCCAGGGTGTCTGCAATCAGTCTGGCGTCATGCTGCTGAAGCCCATTTATCGGCGCTACCGGCGGTGTGTGTTGATACTCCGCCGGTAGCGCAGCAACCCCGAGGCATTCGCCATCGTCAGCCAGCGCCAGCAGCACTTTCAGCAGGCTTTGCAGTTGGCGGACGTTGCCCGGCCAGCCGTACTGTGTCAGTTGATGAATGAGCTCAGCGGAGAGCGTGACCCGCCGCGCCGGCGCGCCAAGCGAGCGCCACAGGCGAGGAATAAACTGCGCCAGCGCGGGCCATTCGCGCAGCGGCGGGATTGCAAAAGCATATTCGCGCAGACGGTAGAGCAGGTCCTCGCGAAATGCCCCTTCGGCGACGCGCTGCGCGAGGTTGCGATGGGTCGCGCAAATCAGCGCGAAATTCACCGGCGAGCCGCGGTTACCGCCCAGCGGCATCACCTCTTTTTCCTGCAGCACCCGCAGCAGTCGAGTTTGCAGGGGCATCGGCATATCGCCGATTTCATCGAGAAACAGTACGCCGCCGTCGGCTTCGCGAATTTTGCCGATATAGCCGTTCTTATTGGCGCCGGTAAACGCGCCCGGCTGATAGCCGAATAATTCCGATTCAATCAGCGATTCCGGTATCGCCGCGCAGTTAATCGCGACAAATTTTCCGCCGCGCCAGCGGCTATGCGCATGCAGAGTGCGGCTGACGAACTCTTTGCCGCAGCCGGTTTCGCCTTCGATGCATAACGCGATACCGGCGTTGAGCAGGCGGATCATTTTCCCGCCCTCGTCGGGCTGGCTAAACGGCAGGTCGATGGCGGGCGGCGCGGAAACGGCGACGCTTGTGCGGGTTGGCGCGCGCAGGCGATAGTAGTAACCGCGCTGCTCGAAGGCGAGCGGCAGCGGTATGCTAACCGCCGTTTGCGTGAGCTGGGGGAATAGCTGCTGGAAGGTCATTTGACCGATCTGCCCGGCGCGCAGTCCCAGTTCGCGGATGGCCAGGCGATTGGCGGCGGTCAGCAGGTTATCGGAGAAGACCAGCAGCAACTCTTCGGCGCTATCGAGCTTGTGCACCCGCGAATGCAGGCTCATTAGCCACTGCTGCGGATGCAGACTCTGCTTTACCCACAGATACTCGATTTGTTTTGCGGCTTCTTTGACCCACGCCAAGCTATGGGTATGAGGGAGGTGCGCAGGGCCGGAGATATCCAGGACCCCGGCTATCTGGCCATCGGGGCTTTGCAGCGGTACCGCCGCGCAGTATAAGCCCTGATTGCTGGTTAAAAAGTGTTGGCGGCCTTCGACTTCGCAACTGTCATCAATGGCCAGCGCGGTGCCGATAGCGTTGGTGCCGCGGCCGCTTTCGCTCCAGATATTTCCCGGTTCCAGCGCGAAGCTTTGCGCTTTTTGCATTGCCGTGGTATTGCCGAAAGTTTGCAGTACCAGGCCGCTGGCATCGGAAAGGATCACTACCGACTGCAGTTCGGCGGCGCGTTGCGCCAGCGGGGTCGCCACCGGCCGGGCCAGCAGCTGCAGGCTTCGGCTGTTGGCAAGCACGTCGGCCAGTTCGCCGGAGCGCAGGCGCGGAAACTCATCGCTCGTTGGCTGCAGGCCATAGCGCTGGCAGCGTTGCCAGGAATCGCTCAGCAGCGCGCTGGCCTGCACCTCGGGGATAATAGTAAACGGATTTCCTTGCACGGCGCACCTCGTGGCTGGCTGTGTATGTTGCAATATTGTAGCTATATGGTTTTATCGGTGTTGCGATTTGCAACACAGAAGCAGGATCCTGTGCGACAACCGTGGCGGGAATTTGCATAATGATGTCGGTAATAATTTGAAAATTAAAGTTTTTAACACCGGAGTGAAAAATTGGCATAACCCCTGCAATAGGGAAAGGCGTGCAGCGGACAACAGCAAAAACCAAGACGCCGCTGCGCCTTAACCCTACAGAAGGAGATTGCAATGCGTTATGCACATCCTGGCAAGCCGGGCGCTTTGGTTTCGCTCAAGTCAGCCTACGGCAACTATATTGACGGTAAATTCGTCGAGCCCTTAAATGGCCAATATTTCGTGAATACCTCTCCCGTGGACGGTAGCAATATCGCGCAGTTTCCCCGCTCCGATGCCAAAGATATCGATTTTGCTCTCGATGCGGCGCATCGCGCGGCGGATGCCTGGGGGAGAACCTCGGTGCAACAGCGCTCTCATCTTTTGCTGCAGGTCGCCGATCGTATTCAGGAGAATCTGGAATATCTGGCGGTCGCGGAGAGCTGGGATAACGGTAAACCGATCCGCGAAACTCTGAACGCCGACCTGCCGTTGGCGGTCGATCATTTCCGCTACTTCGCCGGCTGCCTGCGTGCGCAGGAAGGCAGTACCGCTGAAATTGACGACACCACAGTGGCCTATCATTTCCACGAACCGCTGGGCGTCGTCGGGCAAATCATCCCATGGAACTTCCCGCTGCTGATGGCGGCATGGAAGCTGGCGCCGGCGTTAGCGGCAGGCAACTGTGTGGTCTTAAAACCGGCGGAGCAGACGCCGCTGAGCATCACGTTGCTGATGGAAATCATCGGTGACCTGTTCCCGGCGGGCGTGGTGAACGTGGTGCAGGGCTTTGGTAAGGAGGCCGGTGAAGCGCTGGCGACCAGCAAGCGCATCGCTAAAATCGCCTTTACCGGTTCGACGCCGGTGGGCCGCCACATTATGGCCTGCGCGGCGGAGAATATTATTCCCTGCACCGTTGAGCTGGGCGGCAAATCGCCAAATATCTATTTCGCCGACGTGATGGATGGCGAAGAAGAATTTATTGAGAAGGCGGTAGAAGGGCTGGTACTGGGCTTCTTCAACCAGGGGGAAGTATGTACCTGCCCATCACGCGCGTTGATCCAGGAATCTATCTACGAGCCGTTTATGGAGCGGGTGATGGCGAAGGTGGCGCAGATCCGCCGCGGCGATCCGTTTGATACCGATACGATGATCGGCGCGCAGGCTTCACGCCAGCAGTTCGACAAGATCCTGGCGTATATCAATATCGCTCGTGACGAAGGCGGCCAGATCCTCACCGGCGGCGATCGCGCGAGCATTACCGCCGAACTGGATAGCGGCTTCTATATTCAGCCGACGCTGATTAAAGGGCGCAATGAGATGCGCAGCTTCCAGGAGGAGATCTTTGGCCCGGTCATCGGCGTGACCACTTTTAAGGATGAAGCGGAGGCGCTGACGATCGCCAACCAGACGCAGTTTGGTCTCGGGGCCGGGGTGTGGACGCGGGATACTAATCTGGCGTACCGCATGGGGCGCGGGATCAAGGCCGGGCGCGTGTGGACCAACTGCTATCACATCTACCCGGCGCATGCCGCGTTCGGCGGCTATAAGCAGTCCGGCGTCGGGCGCGAAACCCACAAGATGGCGCTGGAAGCCTATCAGCAAACCAAAAACCTGCTGGTGAGCTACGGTACCGCGCCGCTGGGGCTGTTCTGATTCATTTTTAACGGCTGACCCGGGGGCGGCGTAACCGCCTTCCCCGGGCTACCTATGGCACTGGATCTGTAGGCCCGCGCAAGCGCAGCGCCGCCGGGCAATATCCGCGGATAAGGCGCTGCTTTTGCGCCGGATGGCGGCTTCGCCTTATCCGGCCTACGGTCTGTGCGGCCTGCGCCACGGAAAACATATTGCATAAAAATCAACCGGGAGCGCAATGCCCTCTGAAGCGACATGCGATAAACGTTTTCTCAAGCGAAAAAGTTGCAAATCGATAACAGTATCTACAGGATTGGCGCCCGGTTTCATCTTATTGTTTGCGCTTTCCAGCAGCGCACCTGCGCGCCATTCGCTTGCGCCTCTAGCGGCTGCGGTCGTTCACAGCCCTGGCTGGCGTAAGGGCAGCGTTCGCGAAAGTAGCAGCCCGTCGGCAGCTGGCGGTTGCCCGGTAGTTCGGTATTGCGCGCGCCTTCGCCTAACGGTGAACCGATGCGCGGTACCGACTCCATCAATAGCCGGGTATAAGGGTGAGCAGGATTATCCAGCACCTGCCGCGCCGGCCCCATTTCGACGATTTGCCCGAGGTACATTACCGCTACCCGATCGCTCATATGGCGTATCACCGAAACGTTATGCGAAATCAACACGTAGGTGAGGTTTTGCCGCTGCTGCAGTTCGACCAGTAGATTGAGGATCTGCGCCTGCACCGAGATATCCAGCGCCGAAGTTGGCTCATCGAGCACGATAATCTCCGGCTGCGACGAGAGCGCGCGGGCGATGGCGATTCGCTGGCGCTGGCCGCCGGAAAAAGCGTGCGGCAGACGATCGAGATACTCCGGGCGGATCCCCACCTGATGCGCCAGCTGCTCGGCGAGATCGCGGCGCGCCTTTTCCCGCATGCGCGACTGGATCCACACCGGTTCGGTGATGGTGCGCCAGACCGGTAACCGCGGATCCAGCGAGGACAGCGGATCCTGAAACACCATCTGCATGCGGCCGCGCTGTTTTTCACCGGCGGCTGGCGCGCGAGAGAACTGACCGGAAGAGGGCTTTAATATCCCCATCAGCAGTTTCGCCAGGGTGCTTTTCCCGCAGCCTGATTCGCCGACGATGCCTAACGTTTCGCCGCGACTGGCTGTCATATCGAGACCGTTGAGCGCATAGACGCGTTCGGTTACTTTGCCGCGCCAGTTTTTCTGCGCCGGAAAGGTCAGATGGATATCGTTAAGGGTAAGCAGCGTCTCAGACATGGGCGTTCTCCCGTTGCGGATACCAGCAGGCGGCCTGCCTTTCGGCGGCGCTATCGTGAGCCTGCAGCGTTGGGGTGAGACCGCAAGCTTCACCGGCGGCGAAGCAGCGTTCGCGGAAGGCGCAGCCGACAGGCAGATGCGCCAGATTTGGTACGGTGCCGGGAATGGATTGCAGCGGCGCGCGTGGATCGCCTTTGTCGGGGGCGCTGTTCAACAGGCCAATGGAATAGGGATGCATTGGGCGCTGCAGTACCTCTGCGGTGTTGCCGCTTTCAATGACCGCGCCGGCGTACATCACGTACAGCCGGTCGCAAACCTGGGATACCACCGCCATATCGTGGCTGATAAACAGCACCGAGGTGCCCGTCGCCTGCGCCTTTTGCTTCAGCAGACGCAGCACCTGGCGCTGCACGGTGACATCGAGCGCGGTGGTGGGTTCGTCGGCAATCAGCAGATCGGGCTCGCAGGAGAAGGCGATGGCGATCATTACCCGCTGGCGCATCCCGCCGGAGAGCTCAAACGGATAGCGCTTCAGTACGCTCTGCGGGTCAGCAATCTGCATATCCGCCAGCAGTTCGACGGCGCGGGCGCGCGCTTCGCGTAGCGACAGCGGGCGATGCTGGCGGATGACATCCACCATCTGTTTACCGATGCGTCGGGTAGGGTTCAGCGCGGTCATCGGCTCCTGGAAAATCATTGCAACCTTGCTGCCGCGAATGTCACGCAGCGCTGTTTCCGCCACATTGAGCATATCGTGACCCATCAGGGTGATAGCGCCGCTATGAATGTGGTAGCTGCCGGCGGGCAGCAGGCGCATCGCCAGCATCGCGGTCACCGATTTACCAGAACCCGACTCGCCCACCACGCCGACGATTTCGCCGCGGTTAATATGCAGCGAAATGTTGTTCAGCACATTGACCTGTCCCTGATACACCGGGAAGCTCAGGCGGACGTTGTCGATAGTTAACACCCGATTTTCCATTAGTTGCGCCCTCCGGCTTTGGGATCCAGTAGATCCTGGATGCCATCGCCAAACAGGTTAAAGCCGACGGCGGTGATCAGGATCGCCGCGCCGGGGAAGGCGCAGTACCACCACTGATCGAGCACGTAGTTGCGGCCGTTAGCGACCATCGCGCCCCATTCCGCGGTGGGCTGCTGGGCGCCGAGGCCGATAAAGCCGAGCGTGGCGGCCATCAGGATCGCGCTGCCGATATCCAGCGACGCCTGTACCACCAGCGGCGGCAGGGCGTTACGCAGAATATGCCAGCTGATCAGATGCCAGCGCGAGGCGCCAAATGTCACCGAAGCCTCGACGAAAGTGTGCTGGCGCACGACCAACGTCTGGCCGCGGGCCAGCCGCACGTAAAATGGAATACGCACGATGGCGATCGCCAGCATCGCGTTGAACAGGCTCGGGCCTAACGCCGCCGCCAGCGCCATGGTCAGCACCAGCGACGGAATCGACAGCATAATGTCCATCAGGCGCATAATCAGCGCGTCGCTGCGCCCGCCGAGCACCCCGGAGAGACAGCCGAGCAGCGATCCGCTGATCCCGGCGATCACGACTACCGCCAGCCCGGCGGCCACCGACTGCTGGCTGCCGATCAGCACGCGGCTGAACAGATCGCGCCCCACCTCATCGGTGCCGAACCAGTGGGCCAGCGATGGCGCCTGCAGACGCGCGGTAAGGTTGATGGCGTTGGGATCGTGCGGCGTCAACCACGGCGAGAAGATCATTAAAAACAGCATGATCAGCATGATCGCGCCGCCAATCAGCGTGAGCGGGCTTTGGCGGATCAACCACCAGCGACGCTTCCAGTGGCCGCTTTTTTCAGCCTTTGGCCGCACAAGCGGCTGTTCCTGAGTCATCATCACTTAGCTTTCTCCCCGACCCATGCGCGGGTCGATCCATAAATAGAGCAGGTCGACAATCAGGTTGACCAGTACGTAAGCAAAGGAGACCACGATGGCGAAGCCCATCACCGCGGGGAAATCGAGCGCCTGAATCGAAGAAACCACGTAGGCGCCCATGCCCGGCCAGGCGAATACCGTCTCCGTGAGCACCGCGCCGTATAGCAGGTCGCCCAGCGCCAGGCCAAGCACCGTTACCGAGGGGATCAGCGCGTTGGGCAGGGCATAGCGCACCACGATGGTGAACTTCGGCAGGCCGCTGGCCAGCGCGGTACGGATGTAATCCTCGTTGAGTTGCTCGAGCATCGCCGAGCGGATCTGCCGGGCGACGATACCCAGATGAACAAAGGCGAGGGTCGTCGCCGGTAGAATCAGGTGCTGCAGGGCGTTGAAGAACACCTCGAAATTTCCCTCCAGTAGTGAATCCAGCAGATAAAAACCGGTGACGTGCGCGGGCGGGTCGAACCAGCCATCCAGTCTGCCGCTGCCCGGCAGCCAGTCGAGCTTGCCATAAAACAGTACGATGACGCCGAGGCCCAGCCAGAATGCCGGGGTGGAGATGCCGGTTAGCGCCATCAGGCGCACCAGATGATCGGTCCAGCGATTGCGGTATACCGCCGACAGCACGCCGAGCGGAATGCCAACCAGCAGGGCGATCAGCAGCGCGCAAAATGCCAGCTCCAGCGTTGCCGGGAAGAAGGTTTTTAAATCTTCCAGTACCGGGCGGCCGGTGCGAATCGAGGTCCCGAGATCGCCATGGAACAGAGCGTTGACGTAGCGGGCAAATTGCTGCCAGAGCGGTAAATCCAGCCCCAACTGCTGGCGGATATGACGGACGATTTCATCGCTGGCGCGATCGCCCGCCAGTAGCCGCGCCGGGTCGCCGGGAATCAGGTGCGAAATAATAAATGTAATCACGCAGACGCCGGCGACGACTAAAATCAGCCCCCAGCAGCGCTGTCGTATTAAACCCCAGAAACTCATGATGGCGCTCCTCGGCCGGGCCCGCGTCGGCCCGACCTGACAAGATGGAGAGACGGCCCGCTACTTGTGCATGTCGGCGATATTGTAAATCTGTTCAAGCATCGGGTTGAAAACGAAGCCTTTCACATCCTTGTTCATTGCCACCTGGTAGTTCTTCTGGAACAGGTAAACGTAGGCGGCGTCATCAATGACGGTCTTCTGCGCCTGCTGATAATCTTTGGTGCGCGCCGCCTGATCGGTGGTGGCGACCGCCTGTTTCAACAGCGCATCCACCTGCGGATTGGAGTAAAAGGCGCGGTTGCCCGGCAGACCTTTTTTGTCCGACTCGAACCAGTAGTTCATAAACATATAGGGGTCAGCGAAGTCCGGGCTCCAGTTGCCGATAGCGATGTCGTAATCACCTTTGCCGATGCGCTCGCGCATGGTGGCGTTGGCCAGTTTCTCCAGCTTGACCTGAATACCGAGCGCCTGCAGGTTGGCTTGGGTAGAGAGCGCGATCGGCTCCCAGTTCGGGTCGTTATCGGAGTAGAGGAACGACAGCGTTTTGGGTTTATCCGTCACCTTATCCAGCGCCGCTTTGGCTTTGTCGAGATCCAATGAATACTGCATAGCGCTGGCGTCGTAGCCCCACATCCCGTCGGGGATCGGCCCGCGCATCTGCTTACCGTTACCGCCGAGAATGCCGTCGACCATGCCTTTATAGTCGGTCGCCCACGACACCGCGCGGCGAAGATCTACCTGGTTCATCGGCGCCTTGCTGTTGTTGAGATACAGATAGGTGACGCGCAGCGCCGGATAGTCGTAGACCGCGACCTTGTCCTCTTTCTTCAACGCCGCAAACTGATCGACTGGCAGCGCGTCGGCGATATCCAAATCGCCCTTGGTCAGCTGCAGACGGCGGGCGGCGCTTTCACCGATGATTTTCACTGTCACGCGTTTAAAGGCGGGTTTGTTGCCGCTGAAATGCGGATTGGGCACCAGCACCAGCTGCTGACCTTTTTGCCAGCGCTGCAGGGCGTAAGCGCCGGAGCCGGCGGTATGTTCGGCAAGGTAGGCGCGGGCATCATCGGCGGCGTTAGCTTTCAGTACCGCCGGGTTAATAATCGAGGCGCCGTCGTTGGCGAGGGTATGCAGGAACGGCGCGAAGGACTCCGGCAGCGTGAAGCGGACGGTGGTTGGGTCGACGGCATCAACTTTCAGCCCGCTGGGGAACGCTTCCGATGGCCCCTGTTTAATTCGCATCAGGCGTTCGAAAGAGAGTTTCACCGCCTCCGCGGTGACCGGCGAACCGTCAGCAAACTGCGCGCCTTTGCGCAGGGTGAACGTCCAGGTCTTGCCATCGTCGGAAGCCTGCCAGTTTTCGGCCAGGTCGCCTTCGACGTCGGTTGAGCCTTTGCCATTATCGGTTTTGTACTTGACCAGGCGCTGGTAGGCCGGGTAGGTCACCGTCCAGTCGTTGTTATCGATAGTGACCGCCGGGTCCAGCGTTTGCGGGTCGGCGGCTTTGCCGATCACCAGCATATCCTTAGGCACGGCGGCAAAGGCGGATGGGATCGCGGCGCAGAGCGCGACGACTAACAGTAACGGGCGAAAACCTACGGATGCTGGGTGAGTCATTTTCATGGTGAAACTCCGTCAATCTGAGCGGGGGAGAAACAAGCGAAAACATCATCAAGTAGCGGATAACCGGCCGCGCCCGGTAGTTCGAAGTGCCACCATTCCGTGGTAATGCCTTTAAAGCCGCCGCCGAACATAATGGCGTTCAGCAGCAGGCGGTTGCGCTGGGCGTCCTGCGCCACCGCCGGGTGGTAGGGATGCGAGCGATCGTCCATCTCGTCAAAGGCGGTGCCCATGTCGAGTACGTGGTTATGCTCGTCAAGCAGCGTTACGTCGATGGCGGTGCCGCGGCTGTGGTTAGAGCCGATAGCGGCCGGCACCACGTAATCCTGATTCGGGCAGGCGTTCCACAGCAGCTGCTGGGCGCGCTGTGGGCGATAGGCATCAAGAACCAGCAGGCGATATCCCGCCAGCGCGGCAATAGCGATAGCTTTCTCAAGCGCCGCCGCCGCATCCGGGTGCAGCAGGCAGCGGGCTTCGCGGTAAATCGGCCGGCCGGTGATGTTATCGGCGGTGGCGTATTTGAGGTCGACAGGCAGCGTGGGAAAACGCGCGGCAATGTCCACCAGGGGGAGTTGCTGGCTCATCGGTAATTTCCTTAACGTTCAAACTGACCAAATTCCTGCTGCAGCGCGCGGTTGGCGGCGAGGCGGCTGGAGAGCGTCGGCCCCAGCTGTTCGACCACCGCGGAGAGCAGCAGATTGAAAAGACAACTGATCGGCGCAAGCGAATCCCAGAAATGGCCGGTATCGGTTTTAACCTGTAATAAATCAACGGGATAATCGCGCGCCCACGGACACCAGATATCGGTGACCAGCGCGGTGGCGATCCCGCGTTCGACGGCGACCCGGCAAAACTGGCGCGCGGCGGTGGAATAGGCGCGGGTATCGGTCAACACCACATAGGGGCGCTGATATTCGGAGTTCAGCGATTCAAGCCAGCTGCCGGAGCTGCCGTCGGCATAGGTCACGCGCGGGCGCAGATATTCCAGATGACTGAAGAAGGTATTGGCGATACCGCGGGTTGACTGAATGCCCAGGACGATGACCGCGTCGGCTTCGGCGATGCGCTGGCTGACGCGAGCGAAGGCCGGTTCCTGCGCCAGCTGATAGACATAGCGAATAGCATCCAGCTCCATTTGCAGCGACAGGCTGGCGCGGTCCGGCTGCGCCTGCTGCTGCGACCAGGAGTCGAGGCGGTCGATCACCCCCCACTGGCGATAGGGCGTTGATGCGGGCTCCTTCAGGCTATTTTTCACGTCGTCGAGATTGCGATAGCCCAGCTTGCGCAGATAGCGGCCAACGGTTATTCCGCTGGTGCCGGTGGCCTGCGCAATACTGTCGGCGGTTTCGAACGGGATATGCTCCCGATGGCTTAACAGCCAGCTGCCAATGCGTTTTTCGCTTGGCGTCAGCTGGCTGAAAGTCGATTCAATAATGTGAAACAACCCGTTGCTATCGTTCATCTCTGCCCTCAATGATATTTCAATCTCATTTAACAGAATTTTGATACTCAACTAACAAAGCACGATGCGTGCCAGTAATGCCAGAAACGCATCATATCCAGCTATGTCAGGAATATGTCGCCAGAACAGCGGATCTTGAGCCTAGATTTTCACTCGTCATTGCACAAAGAAAGTGCAATGAATCCTGGTTGCGCATCACAAAAGAAAAACAATTTATTAACAATTTTGTGATGTGAACGATGAGTGGATGCTATCAATAGAGGAGTCG
>CABUCP010000026.1 GCA_902490055.1 uncultured Klebsiella sp.
ATCGCTTTTATATTGACCGTATTAAATAAGAAACAGAGTTTCATATATGAAACAAAAGCCTGGAGGATTGCGATGAGCTGGATAGGCGTATGTGACGCGGAGCAAGTACAGGAAGATTTCCCATATAGCGGCAATATCGACGGTAAGGAAATCGGTATTTATCTGATTGATGGCGAATATTACGCGCTGGAAGACGTTTGCCCTCACGCCTATGCGCTTTTGAGCCAGGGCTTTGTCGAAGATGGCAAGGTTGAATGCCCGCTGCATGAAGCCGTATTTGACGTCAAAACCGGCCAGTGCCTGCATGGCCCCGGCGGCCGCAACCTTAATCGTTACCCGGTTCGGGTATACGACAATCAGATCCAGATTACCTTTATCGAGGAGAACGTGGCATGAGCGAATCCCTGGACTTCAATCCGGCGCTGCCGGAAAGCCGTCAGTTTACGCCGCCGGCGGAAGGCGGAAACGGCAATATCCATAAACCTGGCGATTACTCCAATCTGATTTGGCAAACCCGCAGTCGGGTGCCGGAAAACTGGGAGCTTCAGCTTATCGCTACCCTGGAAACGCTGTTCGAACAGGGCGCGGAAAGCCTGGGTGAGCTGGTGAACGGCCTTAACGGCGTCAGGATGCATGACCAGCAGGGCGAACCGTGGAGCGAAAGCAGCTTCCAGGCATTTTTACAGGTCAATGGATACTGAGGACACAGCGATGACGACAACGGTACAAAACTATCTTGATAAAGGGTTGCGCGGCCTGTGGTATCCGGTGCTGGCGAGCTGGGAAGTGCAGTCAGCGCCGGTGGGGATTACCCGTCTTGGCGAGCAGATCGTGGTCTGGCGTAACAAAGACGGCCAGGTACAGGCGCTGGAAGACCGCTGCCCGCACCGCGGCGCGCGTCTGTCGATGGGCTGGAACCTCGGCGACCGTATCGCCTGTTGGTACCACGGCGTGGAAGTGGCCGGTAATGGCGAAGTGAAAGATGTCCCCGCGGTTGATCGCTGCCCGCTGGTTGGCCAGCAGTGCGTGCGCAGCTACAACGTGCAGGAAGCGCACGGGGCGATTTTCCTGTGGTTCGGCGTTACCGCCGACCAGCAGCCTGATGAACTGAGCTTCCCGCAAGAGCTGGCCGATAGCGAAAAATACAGCAACTTCTTGTGCACTGCGGCGTGGAACTGCAACTACCAGTACGCGCTGGAAAACGTGATGGACCCGATGCACGGCACCTATCTGCACTCCTCATCGCACTCGATGGCGGAAGGCGATCGCAAAGCCGACATGGTGCTGCAGCCGACGAAAACTGGCTTTATCTTCGAGAAAAAAGGGCAGAGCGGCGTCAACTTCGACTGGGTTGAGCTGGGCAACAGCGGCACCTACTGGATGCGGCTGTCTATCCCGTACAAAAAGCGCTTCGGGCCGGGCGGCCACTTCTGGATCGTCGGTATGGTCGTCCCGGAAGATAACGATAACTGCCGTGTCTTCTTCTGGCGCATCCGCGGCGTGCAGGGCTGGCAGCGCGATCTGTGGCGCTTTATGTACCGCAACCGTCTGGAAAAACTGCACTGGGAAGTGCTTGAGCAGGATCGCGTGGTGCTGGAAAGCCTGGCGCCGAATGCCCGCGATCATGAATACCTCTATCAGCATGACGTCGGCCTTTCCCGCCTGCGCCGCATGATGCAGAAAGCGGCGAAAGAGCAGCTGGCTACCCGCGAAGCGCAGCAGGGAGCCGCCTGATGAACGGTCTGCTGGACGGTAAACGCATTGTCGTTACCGGCGCGGCGCGCGGCCTGGGCTACCACTTTGCCGAAGCCTGCGCCGGGCAGGGGGCGACGGTGGTGATGTGCGACATTTTGCAGGGCGAATTGGCGGAAAGCGCCCATCGCCTGCAGGAGAAAGGCTACCGTATCGAATCCTACGCGATCGACCTGGCCAGTAGCGATTCGATAGAGCAGGTCTTTAGCGCCATCGGCGCGCAGGGGCCGATCGACGGCTTAGTCAATAACGCGGCGATGGCCACCGGCGTCGGCGGCAAAGATATGATCGATTACGATCCGGATCTGTGGGATCGGGTGATGACGGTCAACGTCAAAGGCACCTGGCTGGTGACCCGCGCGGCGGTAGCGCTGCTGCGTGAAGGATCCGCGATTGTCAACGTCGCCTCGGATACCGCGCTGTGGGGCGCGCCGCGGTTGATGGCCTACGTTGCCAGCAAAGGCGCAGTGATTGCGATGACCCGCTCGATGGCCCGCGAACTTGGGGAAAAACGGATCCGCATCAACGCCATCGCGCCGGGGCTGACCCGCGTCGAGGCGACGGAATACGTTCCCGCCGAGCGTCATCAGCTGTATGAGAATGGTCGCGCGCTCAGCGGCGCTCAGCAGCCGGAAGATGTCACCGGCAGCGTGGTCTGGTTGCTGAGCGAGCTATCACGGTTTATTACCGGTCAGCTGATCCCGGTCAACGGCGGTTTTGTCTTTAACTAATGAGTGAGGCGGTATGGCGAACGATCAGGAAGTGAAGTACCTGGTACCGGGTCTTGAGCGCGGTTTACAGCTGCTGCTGGCGTTTGGCGAACAGCATCGCGATCTGACCTTTGCCGAGCTGCACCGGCTGGTGGATATGCCGAAAGCGACCGCCTATCGCGTGGTGCAGACGTTGGAATATATGGGCTTTCTCGAGCGTAACGCCCGCACCAATACCTTTTCGTTGGGCATGAACGTGCTGCGTCTGGGTTTCGAATATATCGCCTCGCTGGATGTCGCCCAGGTCGGACAACCGGTTGTCGAGCAGTTGCGTGATATCAGCCAGTGCAGCAGCCATCTGGCGATCCGCGATGGCCGCGACATCATCTATATCGCCCGCGTCAGCGCCGCCGGTTCGCGCATCAACCAGGTCAGCGTGGGAACGCGGCTACCGGTGCACTGCACGTCGCTTGGCCGCATGCTGCTGACCGATGTTTCGCGCAGCGAGTTTGAACAATTGTTCCCGGATGAACGGTTGCCGGGCAACACGCCGGGCCAGCTGCATGACCGCGAAGCGCTGTGGCAGATGGTGCAGCAGGATAAAGCCCGCGGCTACGTCATTGGCGAATCGTTCTTCCGCCATGGTATCTCATCGATTGTCTATCCGGTGTATGACCGCAGCGGCCGGGTGGCGGCGGTGGTCAGCATTCTGGTGCCGTCGGACGAGATCCCGCAAAGCGATCGCGAGCGGTTACAGAACGAGGTCAGTATGGCGGCGGACAAAATTTCCGGCTTCCTCGGATATTTGTCACAGGCAAGTTAAATCAACAACTTAACGGCAGGCGCTTGAGTGCGTCGGGCATGTTTTACGCCCAAATTCGGGCGACTGAACGGTAAAGAGGCGACGAACAATGAGTATTACCGGAATTGAAAAGCTGGAATTTGGCGTAGATGACCTGAACCATAGCGCTAAATTTATGCACGATTTTGGCCTGACTGGCGACGCCAGCGGCCGCGCGTTTACTACCCTCAGCGGCGCGCGCGTCGAACTTAACCCAACCGATGCCGCCGACCTGCCGCCGGCCTTTGAAGCCGGCAATACGCTGCGCCGCATGACCTGGGGCGTGGCGGACCAGGCGGCGCTGGATGCGCTGCGCCCGAAGCTTGCACGCCAGCCCGGCTTCCGCGAAGTCGATGGCGCGCTGGAGTGCCGCGATCCTAACGGCATGACGCTGCGGGTGCAGGTGAGCCAGCAAACGGCGGTGGAGCTGAACGTCGAGCCGATCAATCAGTGGGGCGATGTGCGCCGCATCGACACCCCGAGCCCGGTGTACGACCGCGCGCAGCCGATCAACATTGGCCATGTCGTGTTCTTTGTTGAAGAGCTGGCGGCGGTGGAAAGCTTCTATCGCGAAGTGCTCGGTTTCCAGGTATCAGATCGCTACATCAACCGCGCGGTGTTCCTGCGCTGCGGCGTGCGCGGCGGTCACCACAATCTCTTCTTACTGCAATTGCCGAATCGCAAGCGCGGACTAAACCACGTTGCGTTTACCGTGCGGGATATTCACGAAGTGATCGGCGGCGGCATTGCGATGAATAAAAACGCCTGGAGTACGTTTATCGGCCCTGGCCGCCATCCGGTCTCCTCGGCCTATTTCTGGTACGTCAATAGCCCGACCGGCGGCGCATTCGAGTACTACACCAACGATGACTATCTGACTGAAAACTGGCAGCCGCGCGAGCTGGAGCATTCGTTAGTCTCCTTTACCGAATGGGCGGTGGAAGGTGGTATCGACCACGACACCCGCCGCCAGCAGAAAAAACCGGAGGCGGTATGACGGCGCGAATAGTCATTATCGGCGGCGGCCAGGCGGGCGGCTGGGCGGCGAAAACGCTGCGTGATGAAGGATTTAGCGGCGAGATTTGCGTGGTTGCCGAAGAGGAGTGGGATTTTTATGAACGTCCGCCGCTGTCAAAGGCGGCGCTGCTGGAAGATGCAGCGGCGTTACCGCGGTTATTTAGCGCCGAGGCGCAGCAGGCGCTGAACCTCACCTGGTACCGCCCGCTGCGCGCGGAATCGATTGATCCTGAGAATAAAACGCTGGGCCTGAGCAACGGTGAAACGCTGGCTTATGACCAACTGCTGATCGCCACCGGCGGCCGCGCGCGCCTGCCGGG
The DNA here is from genome assembly GCA_902490055.1 of uncultured Klebsiella sp. Lineage (GTDB taxonomy): Bacteria > Pseudomonadota > Gammaproteobacteria > Enterobacterales > Enterobacteriaceae > Klebsiella. The sequence continues at coordinate 4,641 of CABUCP010000026.1, forward strand.
TGATGCCTGGGTGCAGCATCCACAGGTGTATACCCTGCGCCACTGGCAGGATGCGCAGCGTCTGAAGCAGCGGCTGGCGTCGATAACGCGGCTGGCGATCGTCGGCGGCGGCTGGATTGGCCTTGAGATTGCCGCTTCAGCGCGAAAATGCGGCGTCGCCGTGACCCTTTATGAACAGCAGCCGGCGTTGTGCATGCGCTCGGTAAGCGCGGAAGTCTCGCAGGCGCTGGCGCAGCTGCACCGTGAGCAGGGCGTTGATATCCGCTGCGGCTGCGGCGCGCTGGAACTGGAAGATGATAACGGTCTGCCGACGCTGCACTGCGACGGCCAGCGGGAAACCTTCGACGCGGTGGTGGTGGGGATCGGCGTCGATCTCAATCTCGAACTGGCGCGCGATGCCGGGCTAACTGTCGATCGCGGGATTGTCGTCGATGCTCAGGGGCGCAGCAGCGATGCGGCCATTTTCGCCGCCGGCGATGTCGCCCAGCATCATCAATACGGCCTGTGCATTCAGTCATGGGCCTTTGCGCAGAATCAGGCGGTGGCGACGGCGAAAGCGATGCTCGATCCTCAGGCTGGCGGCTACGACGAGGCGCCGTGGCTGTGGTCGGATCAATACGATCGCAATATCCAGATCCTCGGCATTCCACAGACGGGCAGCCGCACGATCGTCCGTGACGATCCTAAGGGAGCGCTCTATTTCTCCCTTAATGCCGATGGGCGCTTAAGCCAGCTGGTGGCGTTCAACGATGCGCGAACCGTCAAGCTGGCGAAGCGCTGGATGGCGGCAGGGAGGGATCTCTCCGACGTCCCGCTCGCCGACCCCACTTTCTCGCTGATGTCGTTGCGATAAACCACGCGAACCCTTAAGGGGGAGAAATGACCACATTAGAGACTAACGCCGCGCCTGCTGAGGCGAGCGGCGAGGGCGTTCGCACGCCTGAAAAAGCGGTTCGCTGGGCCATTCCGCTGTCGCTGCTGGCCTGTGTACTGCTGGCGTTTTTCGACAAAATCAGCATCGCCGCGCTGTTTTCCGATAGCCACTTCCAGCAGGCGATGGGGATCGATTTCGATACCACCCGGCTGGGTATTTTGATGAGCGCCTTTCTGCTGAGCTACGGCTTCTCTTCGGTGCTGTTAAGCGGCCTTGGCGATCGGATCGCGCCGCTGCGCTTGCTGACCGGGATGATGGTGGTGTGGTGCATTTTGATGGTGATGATGGGCTTCACCCACAACTACACGCTGATGGTCACGCTGCGTATTTTGCTGGGGATTGCCGAGGGGCCGCTGTTCCCGCTGGCGTTCGCCGTCGTACGCCACACGTTCCCGCAGCACCTGCAGGCCCGCGCCACCATGCTGTGGCTGCTCGGCACGCCGGTCGGCGCGGCAATTGGTTTCCCGCTGTCGATTTGGCTGCTTAACACTTTCGGCTGGCAGAGCACCTTCTTCGCAATGGCGATGCTGACGGTGCCGGTGCTGATTTTTGTGCGCATCGGGCTGCGCGGCGTGCAGCTGGGCGCGAAAACCATCAGCGGTAAAGCGTCGCAGGAAGAGCGCCGTAGCGCGCGTCGCGAACTCTTTGTGAGCCCGCATTTCTGGATGATTTGCATCTTCAACATCGCCTTCCTCGCCTACCTGTGGGGGATCAACGGCTGGCTGCCGGGTTACCTGATCAAAGGCAAAGGGATACATCTTGAGCATGCCGGCTGGCTGTCGTCGATGCCGTTTATCGCCATGCTGCTTGGCGAAATCATCGGCGCCTGGCTGTCTGACCGCGTCGATAAGCGCGCCGCCGCCTGTTTTATTTCTCTGGCGGGCGCGGGAATCGGCCTGGCGGCGGTGATGCATTTTACCGCTCCGCTGCCGGTGATTGCGGCGATGAGCTTTAGCACCTTTATGTGGGGCACCGGCGCGCCGAACATTTTCGCGCTGCTGGCCAAGGCAACCCATCCGCGGGTTAGCGCCACGGCGGGCGGGATTTTCAACGGGCTGGGGAACTTTGCCGGGGCATTATCACCGGCGGTGATGGGCGCGCTTATCGCCTTCACCCATAGCATGGATTCCGGGCTGATTTTTCTGGCGGTGATGGCGGCGGTGGGCTGCGTCCTGTTACTGCCGCTGCTGAGACGTTACTGAGGATAAAACGATGACTGATTCAACCGTAACTGCAAAACAGAGTCTGAAACCTGAACATCTGACGATGGAAGAGTGGGTAGAGTCGCGTATCGCGCGCTTTGAAGGCCGTAAATACGACTGGAATGCGCTGAAATTCCAGGCCGATTTCGACCCGAAATATCGCCGTGCGCAGATGCGCTACATCGGCACCGGGGCGACCGGCGTCGCCAGCGATACCAATACCGTTCAGGCGGAACATTTCACCTTCTCGACCATGGTGCTGCCCTCCAAATGTGAAGGCCCGCTGCACCTGCACGATGATGTCGAAGAGGTGTTCTTCATGCTCAAAGGGCAGATCACCCTGATGATTCAGGATGGCGACAACTATACCGAGACCGTGCTGCGCGAACGCGACCTTATCTCGGTGCCGCCAGGTATTTACCGCGGGTTGTTCAACCACGGTGAAGAAGAGGCGCTGATGTGCGTGATGCTCGGTACCCAGAAGCCGCATATCCCGACCTATCCGGAAGACCATCCGCTGTCGAAAGTGAAGCGTAACTAAGGAGCGATGATGACGGGTTTTCGTGAACAAGGAAGCGGTATTCCGCTGACGCTGCTGCACGGCATCAGTTCCGGCGCGGCTTCCTGGCATAAACAGATGGCGCTGCCCGGCTACCGCGTGCTGGCCTGGGACATGCCCGGTTATGGCGAAAGCCCGATGCTATCGACGGCGCAGGCGGATGCCGGCGATTACGCCGACGCGCTGGCGCTGATGCTGGATCGCGCCGGGGTACGGCAAACCGTGCTGCTCGGCCATTCGCTGGGCGCGCTGGTGGCGGCGGCCTTCGCCGCTAAATATCCGCGGCGGGTGCTTTATCTGGCGCTGGCCGACGTCGCGCAGGGCTATGGCCAGGCGGAGGCCGGACAGCGTGAAAAAGTCTGGCAAGGCCGTCAGCAGCAGATGGCGCAGGGCGGCGAGGCGATGGCGCAGGGCCGGGCGGCAAAACTGCTGCGCCCCTGCGCGCGCGAAACCGATGTGGCGACGGTGGCGGCGGGTATGCGCAGGTTGCGTAGCGAAGGCTACCTCGCCGCCGCGTGGATGCTGGCGCATGACGATATTCACCGCTGGCTGGCTAACTATCGCGGTCGCTTTTCGGTGTGGTGCGGCGAGCAGGATGCGATTACCCAGCCGGAGCTGGTTCAGGGAGTGGCGCTGCGTTACGGCGTCCCATATATCGCCATACCGCAGGCCGGGCACGCCAGCTATCTCGATAACGAAACCTTTTTTAATCAACAGCTTTTACGCATAGGGGAAGAGGTGCGCGATGAATGCACAAATTGAAGGACGCGTCGCGGTGGTCACCGGCGGATCGTCAGGAATCGGCTTTGAAACGCTGCGCCTGCTGCTGGGCGAAGGGGCGAAAGTCGCTTTTTGCGGCCGTAACCCGGACCGTCTGGCCAGCGCCCATGCGGCGCTGCAGAACGAATACCCAGAAGGCGAGGTGTTCTCCTGGCGCTGCGACGTTCTGAATGAAGCGGAAGTTCAGGCCTTCGCTGACGCGGTAGCCGCGCGTTTCGGCGGCGCCGATATGCTGATCAACAACGCCGGCCAGGGCTATGTCGCTCACTTTGCCGATACGCCGCGCGAAGCCTGGCTACACGAAGCCGAACTGAAGCTGTTCGGCGTGATTAACCCGGTGAAGGCCTTCCAGCCACAGCTTGAGCAGTCGGACATAGCCTCGATTACCTGCGTGAACTCGCTGCTGGCGCTGCAGCCGGAAGAACACATGATTGCCACCTCCGCCGCCCGCGCCGCGCTGCTCAATATGACGCTGACTCTATCGAAAGAGCTGGTGGAGAAAGGCATTCGCGTGAATTCCATTCTGCTGGGGATGGTTGAGTCCGGGCAGTGGCAGCGCCGTTTCGAAAATCGCAGCGATAAAAGCCAGAGCTGGCCGCAGTGGACTGCCGATATCGCCCGTAAGCGCGGGATCCCGATGGCGCGTCTTGGTAAGCCGCAGGAACCGGCGCAGGCGCTGTTGTTCCTCGCTTCGCCGCTGGCTTCCTTTACCACCGGCGCGGCGCTGGACGTTTCCGGCGGCTTCTGCCGCCACCTGTAAGGAAAGATGATGAAAAAGGTCATGTTAATCGGCTATGGCGCGATGGCGCAGGCGGTGATCGAGCGTCTGCCGCCGCAGGTGTCGCTGGGATGGATCGTGGCGCGTGAATCGCACCATGCCGCGATTCGCCAGCAGTTCGACCACACGGTGACGCCGCTTACCGATCCGCTGCAGTGCGGCGGGACGCCGGACCTGGTGCTGGAATGCGCCAGCCAGCAGGCGGTCGCGCAGTATGGCGAAGCGGTGCTGGCGCGCGGCTGGCATCTGGCGGTGATTTCGACCGGCGCGCTGGCCGACAGCGAACTGGAGCGGCGTTTACGCCTGGCGGGCGGCAAACTGACGCTACTGGCTGGCGCGGTGGCCGGAATTGATGGCCTGGCGGCGGCAAAAGAGGGCGGTCTTGAGCGCGTGACCTATCAATCGCGTAAAAGCCCGGCCAGCTGGCGCGGCAGCTATGCCGAGCAGCTTATCGACCTCAGCGCGGTCAATGAAGCGCACATTTTCTTTGAAGGCAGCGCCCGCGAGGCAGCGCGGCTATTTCCGGCGAATGCCAACGTGGCGGCAACCATCGCGCTGGGCGGTATTGGCCTTGACGCGACCCGGGTGCAGCTAATGGTCGATCCTGCGACCCAACGCAACACCCATACGCTGCACGCCGAAGGGCTGTTCGGCGAGTTTCACCTGGAGTTGAGCGGCCTGCCGCTCGCCAGCAATCCGAAAACATCGACCCTGGCGGCACTGAGCGCGGTACGCGCCTGCCGCGAGCTGGCGTAATGCAGAGAGGCTGAGATGGACGAATTAGACATTTTTATCGGCGGCCAGTGGCGGCGCGGCGGCGGCAACCTGATGCACAGCCAGTTCCCGGCGGATGGTTCGCTTAACGCGGCGCTGCATGCGGCAAGCCTCGACGATTTGCAGGAGGCGATCGACTGCGCCGACCGCGCCTGGCGGGAACCTACATGGCGGGCGATGCTGCCGCATCAGCGGGCGAAGATCCTGCACAAGGTCGCCGATCTGATTGAAGCGCAGGTTGATGAATTAACCCGTAAACAGAGCCGCGATAACGGCAAACCGCTGGCGGAAGCGCGAGGGCTGGTGATGAGCGCGGCGGGTACCGCGCGCTATTTTGCCGCCGCCTGCGAACTGCTCGAGGGCGAGCTGCCGACGCCGCGTCAGGCGGATTTGTTGACCCTTAGCCGTTATGAAGCGCTAGGCGTGGTGGCGGCGATCACCCCGTGGAACTCGCCGATCGCCAGCGAAATGCAGAAGGTGGCTCCGGCGATCGCCGCCGGTAACGCGGTGATCCTCAAACCGGCGGAAGCCACGCCGCTGATGGCGCTGGAGCTGGCGAAGATCTTTGAACTGGCCGGTCTACCTGCCGGGCTGCTGAGCGTACTACCAGGCAAAGGATCGATCATCGGCGATGCGCTGGCCCACCATCCCAAGGTGCGAAAAATTTCCTTTACCGGCGGCACGACTACCGGGCGCCATCTGGCGCACGTAGCGGCGGAAAAGCTGATCCCGGCGTCGCTGGAGCTGGGCGGTAAATCGCCGACCATCGTGCTGGAAGACGCCGATATCGAGCAGGCGGCGCGGGGGATCTGCTACGGCATTTTCAGCTCCGGCGGCCAGGCCTGCATCGCCGGCTCGCGGCTGTTTGTTCATGACAAAGTGTATCCGCAATTAATGGCCCGCCTGCTGGAGTTAACCCAAGGGCTGCGGGTTGGTCATCCGTTCAGCGCTGGCACCCACGTCGGGCCGCTGATCAACGATAAACACCGCCAGAGCGTGCTGGAGTACGTCGAGCTGGCGAAACGCGAAGGCGGCAGCGTGCTGTGCGGCGGCGAGATCCCGGCGGATCCGGCGCTGGCGGCGGGCAGCTACTTTCTGCCGACGATCGTTGAAGGACTGAACAACCAGGCCCGCGTTTGCCAGGAAGAGATCTTCGGGCCAGTACTGGTGGCGATGCGCTTTAGCGATGAAGCGGCGCTGATCCGCGAGGCCAATGATTCGGTCTTCGGACTGGCGGCGGGGATCTGGACCCGCAATACCGGTCGCGCCCTACGTCTGAGCGAGCAACTGGAAGCCGGTACGGTGTGGATCAACACCTACAAGGTTTTCTCCATTTCGACCCCGTTTGGGGGCTTTAAAGAGAGCGGTCTGGGCCGTGAAAAAGGCATCCAGGGACTGAAGGCCTGGATGCAACAAAAGAGCATTTATCTGGCGACGGGTAATAACGTCAACCACTGGTGCGACTGAGAAAAGGGTGAGTAATGAGCGAAATGATAACCGTCGGCGATGCCATCGCCAGAACGCTGGAGCAGTATCACGTTGAAGCCATTTATGGCGTCATTTCTATTCACAACCTGCCGATCGCCGATGCTGTCGGTCAGCGGGAAAAAATCCGCTTTGTCCCGGCGCGCGGCGAAGCGGGCTCGGTGACCATGGCCGACGCCCACGGGCGTTTTTCCGGGCTCGGCGTCGCGTTGACCAGCACCGGCGCGGGCGCGGGCAACGCGGTTGGCGCGCTGGTGGAAGCGATGAACGCCTGCACGCCGCTGCTGCACCTGACCGGACAGGTCGAAAAAGCCTGGCTGGACGCCGACACCGGTTTCATTCATGAAACCCGCGATCAGTTGACCTTCCTGAAAGCCAGTTCGAAGCGCGCTTATCGCATCAGCAACGCTAACCAGGCGCTGGCTATCCTGCATAAGGCGATTCAGGAAGCGCAAACGCCGCCGTGTGGCCCGGTTTCGGTGGAGATTCCCATCGATATTCAGAGCGCCAAAATCCCGCTTTCGCTGCTGACCGCGCCGTTGAAACGCACACCGGCGGCGGAACCGGAAGCGTCGATGGTTGATGCGCTGTGGGCGCAACTTAAGCAGGCGAAGCAGCCGCTGCTGTGGCTCGGCGGCGGCGCGTTAGAAAGCGGCGAGGCGGTGAAGACGCTGGCGGATGCCGGAGTGACGGTGATTTCCAGCACCCATGGCCGCGGTATTCTGGCGGATAGCCATCGCGCCAGCCTGCGCGCATTTCACAATTCCCCGTCGGTTGAAGCGTTGATTTCACAATGTGATTTCACACTGGTTGCCGGCTCGCGGCTGCGTAGTAATGAGACCCGCTCCTGGACGCTGGCGCTGCCGACGCCGCGGGTGCAGATTGATATCGACCCGGCGGCAGCCAGCCGTAACTATCTGATGGACAATACGCTGGTGGCGGATAGCCGCGCGTTATTGGGCGCTCTGGCAGCGCGGGTGCAGGGCAGAATGTGGGGTGACGCGAATTGGGATAGCCAGCTTAAAGAGGCGGTGGCGGTAGCGGAGCAGGGGCTACGCGAGCAGTGCGGCGCTTACGCTAAATTGAATGACGCGATTGCTCAGGCGCTGCCGGATGACGGCATTATGGTGCGTGATATTACCGTTTCCGGCAGCCTGTGGGGCAGCCGTTTGTTCCGCGCGCACGGCCCGCTGATGAATATTCATTCTCTGGCCGGAGCCATCGGGATGGGGCTGCCGATGGCGATCGGCACCGCTATTGCCAATCCGCAGCGTAAAGTGGTTGGCCTGGTCGGCGATGGCGGCCTGAGCCTGAATCTTGGCGAGCTGGCGACCCTGGCGCAGGAAAAGGCCAACGTGACGCTGCTGATTATGAACGACGGCGGCTATGGCGTGATGCGCGGTATTCAGGATAAATACTTTGGCGGCCGCCAGTATTACAACGAGCTGCATACGCCGGACTTTACGCTGCTGGCGCAGGCGATCGGCCTGCAGGCGTGGAGCGTGGAACGGGCGGAGGATTTCCAGGCGGTGATGACCGAAGCGCTGGCGATGCCGGGGCCATCGGTGGTGGAAGTTAAAATGGGCCAGATTGGCGCGCTGCGCTTTGCCGGCCCGCCGCAGAAGACGCTGTATTAATTTAAAGCCAGTGACCCCAACCCTCTCCCTTCCGGGGAGAGGGTACCGCACGGCACAGGGGGTTAATCAAGGCGCCGGGCGGTTGCTCCTGCGCGCCGGGAGAGGGCCGGCCCACAGGAGAGGGTTCATCTCACGGTTAAAACACGTTAAACGGATATTCGACGTAGAACCGCACTTCATTACCGCTAACGTTATAGTCGCTGGCGTTGCTGGAAACGCGCAGTACTGAATAGCGTAGTCTGAATTTCAAATCTTTCGCCACGCCGTTTTGCACCTGGTACTGCAACTGGTTGAACCATTCGTGTTCTTTACCGTTGCTGGTTTCCGCGGTTTTAATGTTATCGCCACGCACGTAGGCGGTGGTCCAGCTCAGTCCTGGAAGGCCCAGTCCGGCAAAATCCAGGCCATAGGAGGCCTGCCAGGAGCGTTCATCTTCGCCGTTAAAATCGGACCAGTATGAGTTGGCTAGCCAGATGGTGTTGCCGCCGTCGCCGACGCCGCCCTGATTCTGATAGCCGCCGTAGTGGTAGCCGGTGCTGCCGCTGCTTTGCTGGTAAGCGACTTTAAAGGTGTGAATGTCCCAGATGTAGCTGGCGGCCAGGCTCCAGATGCTGTTGCTGCGCCCGGTGTCATTGGCATCGGCATACGCTTGATCCAGCCGTGAGTTATAGCCGTTGAAATCAAGCACCAACTGCTGGCCGGTGGCGAATGGCTGTTTGTAATTCAGGCCGAGATACTGCTTATTCAGCACGTCTTCGACGTGCGAAGCGTATAGCGCGCCGCTGAGTTGATCGTTGAACTGATAGCTGGCGCCGCCGAAGGCCAGGCTCTTCAGGCCGCTGTTGTGGCTGTCGTCGCTTTTGCGCTGCTGATCGGTGAGATAGCCGGCGTTAATTTCCAGACCGTCGATTTCCCTTGAAGTCAGCATGGCGCCGGTATAGCTCTCGTACAGCAGGCGCGAATCGTCGGCGTAGACGATAGGCAGCATCGGACGCTGGCTACCGTAGCTCAGTACGGTATTAGAGAAACGCATTTTGGCGGTGGCGCCGAATTTAGCGAGATCGGACTTCGCGCGACCGTCATCATCCTGGGCGAAAAAGTCGATGCCGCCCGCGCCGCTACGGCCACGGCCGCCATCAAGGCGCACGGCGTACTGCGCGATACCGTCAACGCCGAAGCCGACCGGCCCCTGGGTAAAGCCGGATTCGAAGGTGGCGATAATACCCTGGCCCCATTCGGCCTTATCCGCCAGCCCATCGCGATAATCGCGTTTGATATAAGCGTTACGTAAAAAGAGATCCAGATGGCTGTCTTCAATAAAGCCCTGGCTCGTTGATTGTTGGCTGGCAAAAGTTGGTGCGGCGGCAATAATGCCAAGTGCGATTAACGATAATTCTTTTTTCACTGAGGGCACGTCTCTGTCTGTCGGTATATTCAAGGGAATCAC
>CABUCP010000027.1 GCA_902490055.1 uncultured Klebsiella sp.
ATAATTCCCGGAAACGGGCACTTATTCAGATTATTACACCCATCGGACCACTTGAGATTCCAGGTTATACTTGCCCCCAATACGCGCGGCGTCAGCGCCGCTATCATTGATTGAGGGTAACTATGAGTCAGGCACTAACCAATCTGCTGGCATTATTAAATCTGGAAAAAATCGAAGAAGGGCTGTTTCGCGGGCAGAGCGAAGATTTGGGGTTACGCCAGGTCTTTGGCGGCCAGGTGGTCGGCCAGGCGCTGTATGCCGCCAAGGAAACCGTGCCTGCCGAACGCTTAATTCACTCGTTCCATAGCTACTTCTTGCGCCCCGGCGATAGCCAAAAGCCGATCGTCTACGATGTCGAGGTACTCCGCGATGGCAACAGCTTCAGCGCCCGCCGGGTCGCGGCAATCCAGCACGGCAAACCGATCTTTTACATGACCGCCTCATTCCAGGCGCCGGAGCCGGGCTACGAGCATCAGAAAGCGATGCCATCCGCGCCGGCGCCGGAAGGCCTGCCTTCAGAGACCGATATCGCCCGTAAGCTGGCGCATCTGCTGCCGCCACAGGCGAAAGAGAAATTCCTTAGCGATAAGCCGCTGGAAATTCGCCCGGTAGAGTTCCACAACCCGCTGAAGGGCCACGTTGCCGAACCGACCCGCCAGGTATGGATCCGCGCCAACGGCGTGGTGCCGGACGATATTCGCATCCACCAGTATCTGCTGGGCTACGCCTCTGATTTCAACTTCCTACCGGTGGCGCTACAGCCGCACGGCGTCGGCTTCCTCGAGCCGGGAATGCAGGTCGCCACCATTGACCACTCAATGTGGTTCCACCGTCCGTTCAACATCAATGAATGGTTACTGTACAGCGTGGAAAGCACCTCCGCCTCCAGCGCCCGCGGTTTTGTGCGCGGCGAGTTCTACACCCAGGACGGCACGCTGGTCGCTTCAACGGTACAAGAAGGGGTCATGCGTAACCGCAACAGTTAATCTGCCGACGGGCCCGCAATGGGCCCGTTCGACGACTAGCGGCCAAGGAGTTCACGCGCCTCGGCAATAAAATCACGCAGCAGTCTATTGTGGCTATGCCGCCGCCAGCAGAGGGTCAGCGTCGTCGCGGCGAAGGCCTCCTCCAGCAGGCAGTAGCTCACTTCTGAGACCAGCATGGCGCTTTGCGTTTCCGGCACCAGCGTCACCCCCATCCCCATCGATACCAGGCCTATCGCCGTGGAGACATCGCGCGTGTACTGAATTTTACGCGGAGTAAAGCCCGCCTGGCGACAGGCGCTGATTGCCGACCAGCCCAACCCAACGCCGGAAGGATCCTGCTGAATAAAAAAGGTCTCCTCCGCCAGCGCGCGCAGCGATATCTGCCGCATATTGGCTAAAGCATGATGTCGCGGCAGCACGGCGATCAGCGGCCGGGTAGCAATTTCCAACGACGCCAGCTCATCATCGTGCGGCCCGGGCGAACGGATAAAGGCCAGTTCGACCGTTTCGCTTAATAAACAGGTTATTAGATCGTTAACGTTATGCTCTTCAATCAACAGGTCGGCTTCAGGTTTGCGCTGGCGATAATTTTTTATTAACAAGCTCAGCGCCGGGTCAAATATCGCGGAGCCGACGTAGCCAATCTTCAGTTGCCCCTTACGCCCCAATCGCAGGCTGCGCGCATTCTCACGAAATTTATCGCAGTGGCCGAGGATCGTCCGCGCCTCGGCCAGCAAAAACTGCCCCTCGGCAGTCAGGGAGACGTTGCGCCGATCGCGACTAAACAGCGGCAGCTCCAGCGCATTTTCAAAGCTTTTAATCTGCTGCGTCAGCGCCGGTTGGGTAATGTGCAGGCGCTGCGCCGCGCGGCCAAAATGCAGCTCTTCGGCCAGCACCGTAAACGCCTGTAATTGTCGATAGTCCATTACGCCCTCCTGAAAACACTGATAATAATCTCTTATTAAAAGCAGGAGAAATGAATAGCCATTGCCAGCAACGAAAAGGAAGTAAGATGTCTGAACAACAACAAAAAGTCACCGACCTGCGTTCTGCTTTGGCGGTACTTAGCCAGTACGATGACGAACTGATCTCTACCGACGAGCCCGTCGATCCGATTGCCGAACTTTCCGGCGTGTACCGCTATGTCGGCGCCCACGGCACCGTACAGCGCCCGACCCGCGTTGGCCCGGCGATGATGTTCAACAAGGTCAAAGGCTACGATGACGTAAAAGTGCTGATTGGCCTGCTGTGCTCGCGCCAGCGCGTCGCCCGTCTGTTTGGCACTACCGCAGAAAAGCTGGCGTTTATGCTGAAAGATTCCGTGGCCAACCCAATTGCGCCAATCACCATCCCGCGCAGCCAGGCCGCCTGTCAGGAGGTGGTGCATCTGGCGAGCGAGGCAGACTTTGATATTCTCAAGATCCTACCGGCGCCGACCAATACGCCGGAAGATGCCGGCCCTTATTTTACCCTCGGCATGTGTTACGCCGCTGACCCGGAGACCGGCGATCGCGACGTCACCATCCACCGTCTCTGCGTACAGGGCAAAGACGAAATCTCGATGTATTTTGTTCCGGGCCGCCATCTCGATACCTTCCGACAAAAAGCCGAAGCAGCCGGGAAAGCACTGCCGATCTCCATTAGCATCGGCGTGGATCCGGCCATCGAAATCGGCGCCTGCTTCGAGCCGCCGACCACGCCGCTCGGTTTTGATGAACTCTCCATCGCCGGTTCCCTGAGAAACCAGCCCGTCGAGTTGACCGAATGCGTGAGCGTTAACGCCCTCGCCATCGCCAACGCTGAAATCGTTATTGAAGGCGAACTGCTGCCGGGCGTACGGGTTCGCGAGGATCAGCACAGCAACACCGGCAAAGCTATGCCGGAATTTCCCGGTTATACCGGCAGCGCTCAGGCCACAGTTCCGGTGATAAAAGTGAAAGCCATTACCCACCGCCGCCATCCCATTTTGCAAACCTGCATCGGGCCAAGCGATGAGCATACCAACCTCGCCGGGATCCCAACGGAGGCCAGCATCCTGCAAATGGTCGAGCGCGCGCTGCCGGGATTTGTACAGAACGTGCACTGCCCATCGCCGGGCACCGGCAAATATCTCGCCGTTTTACAGGTGAAAAAGCGTACCCCGGCAGATGAAGGTCGCCAGCGCCAGGCCGCGCTGCTGGCGTTCTCCGCCTTCTCAGAGCTGAAGCACGTAATGCTGGTTGATGAGGACGTCGACGTTTTCGATATCAACGACGTGATGTGGGCGATGACCACCCGCTATCAGGGCGATGTCAGCACCGTATTTATACCCGGCGTGCGCTGCCATCCGTTGGATCCTTCATCCGATCCGGCCTTCAGCCCGTCGATTCGCGGCAGCGGGATTGCCTGCAAAACTATTTTTGACTGTACCGTTCCCTGGGACATGAAAGCCAACTTCCAGCGTAGTCAGTTTAGAAGTAGCCCGCCAACAACAGAAAAGCCTCCCGATATGGGAGGCTTGATGCTCATGGAGATGACTCAATTTATCAGGCGTTGTAAGCGTTTTCGCCGTGGGAGTTGACGTCCAGCCCTTCACGTTCCTGCTCTTCCGGTACGCGCAGGCCGACGGTCATTGCCGCAACTTTAAAGCCGATCCAGGCCACTACGGCGGACCAGACGACGGTAATGGCGATACTTTCCAGCTGTACCAGCACCTGATGCCCCATGGTTACGCCTTCGGCGTAGCCGACACCGCCCAGCGCGGTGGAGGCGAAAATCCCGGTCAGGATACAGCCGATGATGCCGCAGACCCCATGCACGCCGAACACATCGCATGGGTCATCCACGCGCAGCCAGCGCTTGAGCACCGTCACGCCCCATAGCCCGGCGAGGCCAGCCACCAGGCCGATAATCAACGCGCCGCCGACGCCAACGTAACCGCATGCCGGAGTAATGCCAACCAGACCGGCAATCGCGCCGGAGCAGGCGCCCAGCAGCGACGGTTTGCCGCGGGTCGTCCATTCGCCGAAGGTCCAGGCCAGAATCGCCGCCGCGGTCGCCACTACGGTGTTAACAAAGGCCAGCGCGGCAATTTCGTTCGCCGCGCTGGCGGAACCGGCGTTAAAGCCGAACCAGCCGACATACAGGATTGCAGTACCGGTGAAGACCATTGGCAGGTTATGCGGTTTGAAGGCTTCTTTGCCAAAGCCCACGCGCTTGCCCATCATGTAAGCGCCCACCAGCCCCGCTACCGCGGCGTTGATGTGTACAACGGTGCCGCCGGCGAAATCGAGCGCGCCGTGCGTCGCCAGCAGACCGCCGCCCCAAACCATATGGGCAATCGGTACGTAGGAGAGCGTCAGCCAGACTACGACAAAAATCAGTACCGCAGAGAAGCGAATACGTTCTGCCAGCGCCCCAACGATCAGCCCAACGGTAATACAGGCGAACGAGCCCTGGAAAGCAACGTGGATATACTGATAGAACGAGCCCATCAGCGCTTTCAGCTCAATATTTTTCAGCATCACCCAATCAAAGCTGCCGAAGAAACTGCCGCCGCTACCGAAGGCCAGCGTGTAGCCGTAAATAACCCACAGTACGCAGACCAGGCCAAAGGTGACGATGACCTGGGTCAACATTGAAAGCACGTTTTTACCGCGAATCAGGCCGCCGTAGAACAACGCAATGCCGGGGATCGTCATAAACAGCACCAGCGCGGTGCAAATCATCATAAAGGCGTTATCGGCTTTGTCCGCCACCGCCGGTTCAGCCGCCAGCGCCAGCCCCGGAAGCAGCGCCAGCGCTCCCAGACCCGTTTTCATCGTCGTTCTCATCATTTCTTCTTCCCCATCGCTGTGTGGTCAGGCAATTACAGTGCCGCTTCGTCGGCTTCACCGGTACGAATGCGAATCACGCGCTGCAGTTCGGCGACAAAAATTTTGCCGTCGCCAATTTTTCCGGTCCAGGCGGCCTTGCCTATCACCTCGACAACCTCATCCAACTGATCGTCGGCAATCGCAATATCAATTTTTACTTTTGGCAGGAAATTGACGCTGTACTCCGCGCCGCGATAGAGCTCGGCATGGCCTTTTTGACGGCCAAAGCCTTTCACCTCCGTGACCGTCAGGCCCTGGATGCCGATGGAAGATAACGCTTCGCGAACGTCTTCCAGTTTGAATGGTTTGATTACCACGGTAACCAGCTTCATAAGGGCCGCAGCTAACACAGGAGATAAAGCAAGGGATATGCCAAAAATGAAAACGGGCCGTGAATCGGCCCGTTTACGGAGAAAAAAACGCGAGGATATTACTGGCGAGACGGCAAATGGCCGCTAATGCGCAAAAATGCACCAATTCGGTGCGCGCTCGGTGAGCAAATTGCACCACTGCACGTCAACCCTGCACCAATGCCTGCTGATGGTGCATCAGGCGCTCAGCGACTCCTCCTGCGCGCTGGCGGCCAGCTCTTCACCGGCCAGCTGCAGCTGGTACATCTGCCAGTAGCGACCCTTGGCCGCCAGCAACTGCTGGTGGTTGCCGCGCTCGACGGCCTGACCACGGTGCAGCACCAGAATGGTATCGGCCTCGACGATAGTCGACAGGCGATGGGCGATAACCACCAGCGTGGTATGCTCGCGGACTTTCGCCAGCGCCTGCTGGATAGCCTGCTCGGTACCGGAGTCGATATTAGCCGTCGCTTCATCGAGGATCAGCACCTGCGGCGTCTCGACCAGCACACGGGCCAGCGCCAGCAGCTGTTTCTGCCCCACCGACAGGTTATTGCCCTGTTCGCCCAGTTGGGTATAAATCCCGTCGCTCATTTCACGGGCAAGGTCAGCGAGTTGCACCGCCTCCAGCGCGTCCCACACCTGCTGTTCGCTGATATCGCGCCCCAGCGTCACGTTGGCGTAGAAGGTATCCGCCAGCACCACCGGATCCTGTTGCACCATGGCGACGCCCTGGCGTAATGCGCTATGGCTCAGCGTCGACAGCGGGCGGCCATCAAGACGGATTTCGCCCTTAGTCAACGGGTAGTAGCCCATCATCAGGCTGGCCAGCGTACTCTTGCCGCTGCCGGTATGCCCCACCAGGGCCACAAAGCTGCGCGAAGGAATTTCCAGATTAATATCCTTCAGGACCAGTCGGTCATCGCGATAGGCAAAGGAGACGTTATCAATCGCCACCGCGCCGCTGCGTAACGGCGCGCTATCCTCGCCCCAGCTCTGGCGCGGGCGGTCCATCAGCTCAAAGACGCGCTCGCCGGCCACTACCGCCTGCTGCAGCATCGACTGCTGAGTGGTTAACTCGATCAGCGGTTCATTGAGCCGCCCGAGATAGCTAATAAAGGCATACAGCACCCCGACCTGGATACTCCCGGTAGCGCTAAAGCCAAACAGCATCAGCAGGCCGCAAAGGATCAGCGATGAGAAAAGGCTCAGCAGCGGGCGCAGCAGGAAGCCGTCCAGACGCAGCGTTTGCATCCGCGTCAGGTAGTGGCCGTAGCTGGCTTCGCGCATTCGCTCGCCGAATCGCGCCTGCTGGCGGAATTGCTGAATCACGCCCATGCCGTTGATCACTTCGTTAAAGCCGTCGTTGATATCGGCAAGCCAGGCGCGCATACGGCGGACGATCGGCGTGCTGTAGCGCTGATAAATCGTCATCACGATCAGCACCGCCGGGAAGATGGCCACCGCCACCAGCGCCATTCGCCAGTCGAGGCTAAACATCGCCACCAGCATCGCGCCAATCAGCGCCGCGCTGCGCAGCACCGTGGCCACGACCGTGACGTATAGATCGCGAATCACTTCGGTGTCGTTGGTGACGCGGGAAATCAGCTGCCCCACCGGTTGAGTATCAAACTCGCTCAGAGGCTGACGCAGAGCGGCGTCCATGACATCGCTGCGCAGTTGCTGCACCACGCCGACCGCCGCCCGGTTAAACAGCAGCGCCTGGTTATAGTGCAGCGTGGCGGCAAGGATCTGCAGACCGATATAGGCTACCGCCAGTCCGCTGACGACCTTCACCGGCAGCGACTGCTTCGCCACCATATTATCGATGAAGTAGCTTATCAGCAGCGGGCCGCTGACTTCTGCGGCGGCGGCTATCCACATCATTATCACCGCAATCATTAGCGGCTTGCGCCACGGCGAGCCGTAAGCCAGCAGGCGTTTTAACGTCGGCCAAAGTTGAACAAAGTTACGCATCGTCCGCCTCCTCTGCCTGTGGCGCATCGTCGAGCGCCGCCTCCAGTTGCTGATAACGGTACATATCGCGATACCAGCCAGTCTGCGCGGCAAGCTGCTCGTGGCGGCCGCGCTGGGCGATATGCCCGTGCTGCAACACCAGAATTTCACTGGCTTCGGTTAACGCCGAGAGGCGGTGGGCGCTGATAATCACCGTCCGCCCTTCGCCCCACTGGCGCAGGTTATGCAAGATATCGTGCTCCGTTCGCCCATCGACCGCCGATAGCGCATCATCAAGGATCAGAATTTCCGCCTCCAGCAGCAGCGCGCGGGCGATTGAGATTCGCTGCTTCTGGCCGCCGGAGAGCATCACGCCGCGCTCGCCGACTTCAGTTTCGTAACCCTGCGGCAGACGCAGAATATCGTCATGCACGCTGGCCAGCCGCGCAACGTGTTCGATCTGTTCCTGCGTGGCATCCGGTTTACCCAGCGCGATGTTATTCGCGACGGTATCTGAGAACAGGAACGGGGTCTGGTTGACCACCGCCAGCCGCCCGCGCCAGCTGTCGAGCTGCAGGCGAGTCAGCGGGATATCATGAAAACGAATATCGCCTTCGGTCACATCAAAATGGCGCTGGATCAGCGCCAGAATAGTACTCTTACCCGCGCCGGTCGGCCCGCAGAGGCCGAGCATCTGCCCGGGTTGCAGAGTAAAGTTAACCTTCTCCAGCGACGGTTTGCTGGCCTGCGGATAGATAAATTCGCGCACCGCGACGTTAAGCGCGCCGCGCCCTTGCGGCACCGTTTCGCTACCGTCGTTGACCACCGGCGCTTCTTCCAGCATCGAGCGAATGCGTCCGTAGGCGGCGCTGCCGCGCTCGACGATATTAAACATCCACGCCAGCGCCAGCATCGGCCAAATCATCAGGCCGAGATACATCACAAAACTGGTTAACTGGCCGAGGGTCAGGTCGCCCTGCAGCACCAGCCAGCTACCGCCGCCGATCGCCAACAGGTTAGCCGCGCCGATAGCGATGTAGATGGTCGGGTCGAAACGGGCGTCGATGCGCGCCACGCGCATGTTCTTGGCCCCGGTATCCGCCGCATCAGCGGCAAACTGCGCCGACTGGCGATCTTCAAGGCCAAAGGCTTTAATCATGCGAATGCTGGTCAGGCTCTCCTGAGTCCGATCGTTCAGGCTGGAAAAGGCCGCCTGCGCCACGCGGAAACGCTCATGCAGGGCATCGCCGTTGCGCTTGATCGCCAGCGCCATAAACGGCATCGGCAGCAGCGCCAGCAGGGTGAGCTGCCAGCTAATTTGCGTCGACATCACGATCAGCACCGCGCAGCCCATCACCAGAGAATCCACCAGCGTCAGAACGCCCTCCCCGGCGGCGAAGACCACGCGGTCAACGTCGTTGGTCGCGCGGGCGATCAGGTCACCGGTACGGTGGCGCAAATAAAAGGCCGGGTGCTGCCGGCTGAGCTGGCGGTAAAAGTCTTCGCGCAGTTCAACGGCTAGTTGATAAGACGCGCCGAACAGCAGCACGCGCCAGACATAGCGCAGCAGATAAATCATCACCGCGATAACCACCAGTGCGCCGATCCACATCCACACCTGTTCTGCGGTGTAATGTTCTTTGGTCACGCCATCGACCACAATCCCCACCACCTTCGGCGGGATCAGCTGGAGTACGGCAATGACCACAAGCAGAGCAATGGCGCCGAGATAACGGCGCCACTCCCGGCGGAAGTACCAGCTTAATTGAGCAAATAATCGCAAACGGTAAAATCCTGAATAGATAATTCATGGCGGCGAAAAGCCGTTAATCAATAGGTAAGGCCGTGGTGTATTTTATCTGTTCCATGGCAAAACTCGACGTGACATCCGACAGGCCCGGCACGCTGTTCACCAAACGTTTATAAAAGTCATCATAACGTTTCATATCCGCGACCTGTACCCGCAGCAGATAATCATACTCGCCGGCCATGCGCCAGAAGCCGAGCACTTCCGCCATTTGCGTGACTTCGCTGACAAAACGGCAGTACCAGTCGCTGCTGTGGTGCTGGGTTTTTATCAATACAAAGGCGGTTAACCCGAGCCCGAGTTTTTCCGCATCCAGTATGGCGACGCGCTCGCGCAGGATGCCTTCATCTTCGAGGCGCTTGAGCCGTTTCCAGCAGGGTGTGGTGGTCAGATTAACGGCATCCGCCAGCGCCTGCAAAGAGAGGGTGCAGTCAGTTTGCAGCAATGAGAGCAGCTTACGGTCAATTTTATCTAACATAAGACCACCTGAGAGAATAATTTACTCCCGTAATTGTAATTGAAAGGCTAAATAGCAACAATTTTTCCCGCACTTTCCGCTAAGCTGGGCACAAAATGACAAACAGGAAACCGAGATGAATAGCGCCTGGGTAAAACACGCCATTAGTGAAATTAACGCTGACTATCAGCGCTCCGCCGATACACACCTGATTCGCCTGGCGCTGCCTGGTTTTCCGGGGATCCAAATTTACCTGAAGGATGAGAGCACCCATCCTACCGGCAGCCTCAAACATCGTCTGGCGCGTTCGCTGTTTCTTTACGGCCTGTGCAACGGCTGGATCAAAGAGGGCACCACGATTATCGAATCGTCCTCCGGCTCGACTGCGGTTTCAGAAGCCTATTTCGCCCGCCTGCTGGGACTGCCGTTTATCGCCGTCATGCCCTCCTGCACGGCGAAACGTAAAATAGAGCAGATTGAGTTTTACGGCGGCCGCTGCCATTTCGTTGACAGCGCCTGCGAAATCTATGCCGCATCTGAAACATTGGCTCGCGAACTCAACGGCCACTATATGGATCAGTTCACCTTTGCCGAACGCGCCACCGACTGGCGCGGCAATAACAATATTGCCGACAGCATTTTCCGCCAGATGACCCATGAGCCGCATCCGCAGCCGTCGTGGATCGTCATGAGCGCCGGTACCGGCGGTACCTCGGCGACGATTGGCCGCTATATTCGCTGTCAGGGCTACGAGACCCAACTGCTGGTTGTCGACCCGCAGAACTCGGTATTCCTCGATTACTGGCAGAGCCGCGACGCCAGCCTGCGCAGCCCGGTCGGCAGCAAAATTGAGGGGATTGGCCGCCCGCGCGTCGAGCCATCGTTTATTCCCGACGTCGTCGATGAGATGCTACGTGTACCGGATGCCGCCAGCGTTGCCACCGCGCTGTGGCTGGAAACCCAGCTTGGACGCAAAGTCGGCGCCTCTACCGGGACAAACATGTGGGGCGTGCTGCAGCTGGCCGCACGGATGCGCGATGAAGGGCGGACGGGCTCCATCGTCACCCTGCTGTGCGACAGCGGCGAACGCTATCTGGAAAGCTATTACAACCCGCAGTGGGTGGCCGCTAATATCGGCGACATCGCCCCGTGGCAGGCACAGATTGCGCAACGAGTCGGCGCACAATAAAAAAAGCCAGATAGCATCGCTATCTGGCTTGCCGGAAGGGTCTCTCTATTCGGGGGAATAAGGAAGATCAGGATTATCCAGCCAATGTGTTAAAAAGTGGGAGACGGCCTGGTGACGGCAGTCGCCGATAATCGGTAGATGCGGCAGCTCGGCTTTGAGCTGCGGCATCGCGTTGCCCATGATGAAACCTCTTCCTACGCTGCCGAGCATTTCACGGTCATTCATCGCATCGCCAAACGCCATGCAGTCCTGCAAAGTGAAGCCTAAGTGCTGGCTTAGAACCGCCAGCGCGGCGCCTTTATTACAACCGACCGGCAGGACTTCCAGACAGTCCATCGCCGAGAAGCAGAGAAACGCACGATCGCCTAACGCTTCATTCAGTTGGATCCGCAGGCGGCGCAGATCGTCATGATCGCCGCAGAAACAGATCTTCGTCACGTGGTGCGCCGGCATCCGTTTCGGATCGCGCAGTTGATAATGGAAACCGCTGAAGGCATGAGCTTTCAGCATTTCCGGCCTTGCCTGGCCGGTAAACCAGCCGCCATCATTAAAAACGTGCATGCTGGCGCGGGTATCCCACGCGCTGTGCAACACCTCTTCCGCCACTTCCGGGCTCAGATCCTGACGGAACAGTTCCTCACCTTCCAGCGAATGGATGCGCGTACCATTGCCGGTAATCAGAAAGGCATCGAGGGAGAACTCGCCAATCACGCGGTGCATTTCCAGAGCATGGCGGCCGGTGGCAAATGTCAGGGCGATATCGCGTTCACGCAGGCGTTTCAGCGCCGTGAGCGTCTGCTCTCCGAGACGATGGTTCGGCATCAGCAAGGTGCCGTCCATATCAAATGCAGCCAGTTTTGCCATGGTATTTCCCCGATGTGTGATGGGCTTCGCTTGTGCTGCAGTATCGCCTGGGATATACGGAAGTAATAGTGAATAGATATTTTTTATTGTTCCGGGTTTATGGGAAATGAGATTATTAAACCGCTTAAATCAGTACCAGAGACTGTGGCAGCCTTCGTCAGGCGCGCCGCAGCAGGTCACCGTCGGCGAGCTGGCGGCGCGCTGCTTCTGTAGCGAGCGCCATATCCGTACCCTGCTGCGCCAGGCGCAGGAGGCCGGGTGGTTGAGCTGGCAGGCCAGTTCCGGGCGCGGCAAACGCGGGCAGCTCTGTTTTCACAAATCCCCGGAGAGCCTGCGCAACGAGATGATGGAACAGGCGTTGAACAAAGGACAGCAGCAAAACGCGCTGGAACTGGCGCAGCTGGCGGCGGTAGAGCTAAAAGCGCTGCTGCACCCTTTTCTCGGCGGCCAGTGGCAAAACAATACCCCGACGCTGCGCATTCCTTACTATCGTCCGCTGGAACCGCTGCGTCCCGGCTTTCTCCCCGGACGCGCGGAGCAACATTTAGCCGGGCAGATTTATTCCGGCCTGACCCGTTTTGACGAGCGCGACAATACCCCGGTGGGCGACCTGGCGCATCACTGGCAGGTATCGTCCGATGGCCTGTGCTGGCATTTTTATATTCGTTCGACTCTATGCTGGCATAACGGCGATGCCGTAGAAACCTCGCAGTTACAGCAAAGGCTACTGCTGCTGCTGGAACTACCGGCCCTGCGCACGCTTTTCGCCAGCATTAGCCGAATCGACATCACTCATGCCCAGTGTCTGACCATTAGGCTGCACCGCCCCGACTACTGGCTGCCGTTCCGTTTAGCCAGCTACTGTAGTGTGCTGGCGCATCCTGACGATCCGGCGATCGGCTGCGGGCCCTTCCGCCTGAAGCTCTTCAGCCCGGAGCTGGTGCGCCTGGAGAATCATCCTCGCTACCACCTGCAACATCCGCTGATTCAGGCGGTAGAATTCTGGATCACGCCGCAGCTATTTGAACGCGATCTTGGCACCAGCTGTCGCCATCCGGTGCAGATCACCATCGGCGATCCCGAAGAGCTCGATAATCTACGTCAGGTCAGTAACAGCATCAGTCTCGGCTTCTGCTATTTGACCCTGCGTCAGAGCTCACGCCTCAGCAAAGCACAGGCCCAGCGGCTGGTCTCAATCATCCATCGTTCATCGCTGCTGGAGACGCTACCGCTGGATGAAGACCTGATTACGCCAAGCCATGAGGTACTGCCGGGATGGTCGATTCCGCAGGGGCCGGAAAATCATGACGTCCCCCTGCCCTCGCAGTTAACTCTGCTTTACCACCTGCCGGTTGAGCTGCACGCGATGGCAGAACAGCTACGGCTGCGGCTTGCCACCCTGGGCTGCGAGCTGACGATCATTTTTCATGATGCGAAAAATTGGGATGGTTGCCAGCACCTGGCGCAGGCCGATTTGATGATGGGCGATCGCCTGATTGGCGAAGCGCCGGAATATACACTTGAGCAGTGGATACGCTGCGACACGCTATGGCCCAATTTGCTGACCGGGGCGCAATATGCTCATTTGCAGGCCACGCTGGACGCGGTGCAGGCGCAGCCCGAACCCCGAAGCCGCAATGATGCCCTGCGCAACGTGTTCAATACCCTAATGGATGACGCTATCATGACGCCGCTGTTCAAATATAATTACCGGATTAGCGCGCCACCGGGGGTTAATGGCTTACGTCTCAACGCCCGAGGGTGGTTCGATTTCGCCAGCGCCTGGCTGCCGGCATCATCGGCGTGAGAGAGCTGGTCGCCACGCGCATCTGGCGCTACCATATCACTTTCATTTATTTAGTCAGGAATTGCCATGAAACGCGCCGTAGTTGTCTTCAGCGGAGGACAAGACTCAACAACCTGCCTGGTGCAGGCACTGGAACAGTATGATGAAGTGCATTGCGTCACTTTTGATTATGGCCAACGCCACCGCGCCGAGATTGACGTGGCTCGCGAGCTGGCGCTAAAGCTGGGTGCGGTCGCACATAAGGTGTTAGACGTCACGCTGCTCAACGAACTGGCGGTCAGCAGCCTGACGCGCGATAGCATCCCGGTACCGGACTACGAGCCTGATGCCGACGGTATTCCCAATACCTTCGTGCCAGGGCGCAATATTCTGTTTTTAACCCTGACGGCAATTTATGCCTACCAGGTGAAAGCTGAAGCGATAATTACCGGCGTTTGCGAGACCGATTTCTCCGGCTACCCGGACTGCCGCGACGAGTTTGTTAAAGCGTTGCATCACGCCGTCAGCCTCGGTATGGCGAAAGATATTCGCTTCGAAACGCCGCTGATGTGGCTCAACAAAGCCGAAACCTGGGCATTGGCCGATTATTGGGGCCAGTTGGAACTGGTGCGCCGCGAAACCCTCACCTGCTATAACGGCATTAAGGGCGACGGCTGCGGCCAGTGCGCAGCTTGCAATCTACGCGCCAACGGCCTGAATCAGTATCTGGGCGATAAAACCGGCGTGATGGCGGTAATGAAGCAAAAAACCGGTCTGGGCCAGGGGCACGAAGCTTGAGTTCAACGTCCCCGGTGGCGCTTCGCTTACCGGGGCTACGGGTTCACAGCATCCCACCAGCCGGTAGCCCGGAAAAGGCGCATCAGGCGCCGCCTCCGGGAAAGGATTGGCACGAAGCTTGAGTTCAACGTCCCCGGTGGCGCTTCGCTTACCGGGGCTACGG
>CABUCP010000028.1 GCA_902490055.1 uncultured Klebsiella sp.
CGAACAGCCGCTTTACGAGCACTGGGAAAAGCAGGGCTATTTCAAACCGAATGGTGATGAAAGCCAGGAGAGCTTCTGCATCATGATCCCGCCGCCGAACGTCACCGGCAGTTTGCATATGGGTCATGCCTTCCAGCAAACCATCATGGATACCATGATTCGCTACCAGCGCATGCAGGGCAAAAACACCCTGTGGCAGGCGGGTACCGACCACGCGGGTATCGCCACCCAGATGGTGGTGGAGCGTAAGATTGCCGCTGAAGAAGGTAAAACCCGTCACGATTACGGTCGCGATGCCTTCATCGACAAAATCTGGCAGTGGAAAGCGGAATCCGGCGGCACCATTACCCGTCAGATGCGCCGCCTCGGTAACTCCGTCGACTGGGAGCGCGAGCGCTTCACTATGGACGAAGGCCTGTCCAACGCCGTGAAAGAAGTCTTCGTTCGCCTGTACAAAGAGGACCTGATTTACCGCGGCAAGCGTCTGGTCAACTGGGACCCGAAACTGCGCACCGCGATTTCCGACCTCGAAGTGGAAAACCGCGAATCGAAAGGTTCCATGTGGCACATCCGCTATCCGCTGGCCGATGGCGCGAAAACCGCTGATGGCAAAGATTACCTGGTGGTCGCCACCACTCGTCCGGAAACCCTGCTGGGCGATACCGGCGTGGCCGTTAACCCGGAAGATCCGCGCTACAAAGACCTGATCGGTAAATTCGTGGTGCTGCCGCTGGTTAACCGCCGCATTCCTATCGTTGGCGACGAACACGCCGATATGGAAAAAGGCACCGGCTGCGTGAAGATCACCCCGGCGCACGACTTTAACGACTACGAAGTTGGCCGCCGTCACCAGCTGCCGATGATCAACATTCTGACCTTTGATGGCGACATCCGCGAAAGCGCGGAAGTGTACGACACCAAAGGCAACGAATCCGACGTCTATTCCAACGAGATCCCGGCAGAGTTCCAGAAGATGGAACGTTTTGCCGCGCGTAAAGCAATGGTTGCCGCCGTTGACGCGCTGGGCCTGCTGGAAGAGATCAAACCGCACGACCTGACCGTGCCTTACGGCGATCGCGGCGGCGTGGTTATCGAACCGATGCTGACCGACCAGTGGTACGTGCGTGCGGACGTGCTGGCCAAACCGGCGGTGGAAGCCGTTGAGAACGGCGACATCCAGTTCGTGCCGAAGCAGTACGAAAACATGTACTTCTCCTGGATGCGCGATATTCAGGACTGGTGCATTTCCCGCCAGCTGTGGTGGGGTCACCGTATCCCGGCATGGTACGACGATCAGGGCAACGTCTACGTTGGCCGCACCGAAGACGAAGTGCGTCAGGAAAATAATCTCGGTGCCGACGTTGCGCTGCGTCAGGACGAAGACGTTCTGGATACCTGGTTCTCTTCCGCGCTGTGGACCTTCTCCACCCTCGGCTGGCCGGAAAACACCGACGCGCTGCGCCAGTTCCACCCGACCAGCGTGATGGTTTCCGGCTTCGACATCATCTTCTTCTGGATCGCCCGCATGATCATGATGACCATGCACTTCATCAAAGATGAAAACGGCAAGCCGCAGGTTCCGTTTAAAACCGTCTACATGACCGGTCTTATCCGCGACGACGAAGGCCAGAAGATGTCCAAATCCAAGGGCAACGTCATTGACCCGCTGGATATGGTTGACGGCATCGCTCTGCCGGATCTGCTGGAGAAACGTACCGGCAACATGATGCAGCCGCAGCTGGCGGAGAAAATCCGCAAGCGCACCGAGAAGCAGTTCCCGAACGGCATCGAGCCGCACGGCACCGACGCCCTGCGTTTCACCCTGGCGGCGCTGGCCTCTACCGGCCGCGACATCAACTGGGATATGAAACGTCTGGAAGGCTACCGTAACTTCTGTAACAAACTGTGGAACGCCAGCCGCTTCGTGCTGATGAACACTGAAGATCAGGATTGCGGCTTCAACGGCGGCGAGATGGTGCTGTCCCTGGCTGACCGCTGGATCCTGGCTGAATTCAATCAGACCGTAAAAGCATACCGCGAAGCGCTGGATAACTTCCGCTTCGATATCGCCGCGGGCATTCTGTACGAGTTCACCTGGAACCAGTTCTGCGACTGGTATCTTGAGCTGACCAAGCCGGTAATGAACGGTGGCAGCGAGGCGGAACTGCGCGGCACTCGCCATACGCTGGTCACCGTGCTGGAAGGTTTACTGCGCCTGGCGCATCCAATCATCCCGTTCATCACCGAAACCATCTGGCAGCGCGTGAAGGTCATTTGCGGTATTAACGCTGACACCATCATGCTACAGCCGTTCCCGCAGTACGATGCGGCCCAGGTTGATGAAGCAGCGCTGGCCGATACCGAATGGCTGAAGCAGGCGATCGTCGCCGTACGTAACATCCGTGCGGAAATGAACATCGCCCCGGGTAAACCGCTGGAACTGCTGCTGCGCGGCTGCAGCAAAGATGCCGAGCGTCGCGTTAACGACAACCGCAGCTTCCTGCTGAACCTGGCGCGCCTGGAAAGCATCACCGTACTGCCTGCCGATGATAAAGGTCCGGTTTCCGTGACTAAGATTATCGACGGTGCCGAACTGCTGATCCCGATGGCTGGCCTCATCAATAAAGAAGATGAGCTGGCGCGTCTGGCGAAAGAAGTCACAAAAATCGAAGGTGAGATTGGCCGTATCGAAAGCAAGCTGTCCAACGAAGGCTTTGTGGCCCGCGCGCCGGAAGCGGTTATCGCCAAAGAGCGCGAGAAGCTGGAAGGTTATGCGGAAGCGAAAGCGAAACTGATTGAACAGCAGGCGGTGATCGCCGCGCTGTAATCCCCCCGCCCCTTATCCCATCCGATAAGGGGCGTAATTTTATGAAAGATCCTCGCTTGCACTCTCCCCTCTCGCAGTGTTATTAACAACACCATCCGTCATTATTTCGTAATGAGTCTTCAAATGAATACGAGCGCAACCTTAACGCTATCCCTGCGCCGCATCACGGCCAATGATAATCCGGCGATTGCCAACGTTATCCGCCATGTGTCCGCAGAATACGGCCTGACCGCCGATAAAGGCTATACGGTAGCCGACCCAAATCTGGATGAACTCTATGAACTTTATAGCCAGCCGGGATCCGCCTATTGGGTTGTTGAGCAGAATGGCGAAGTGGTCGGCGGCGGCGGCGTTGCCCCACTCTCGTGCAGCGAATCCGATATCTGCGAGCTGCAGAAAATGTATTTTATGACCTCGGCGCGCGGCCAGGGCCTGGCGAAAAAGCTGGCGCTGCTGGCGATGGATCACGCCCGCGAACAGGGTTTTAAACGCTGTTATCTTGAAACCACGGCGTTTCTGAAAGAAGCGATTGGCCTGTATGAACATTTGGGATTTGAGCATATCGACGAGCCGCTGGGCTGCACCGGCCACGTCGATTGTGAAGTGCGGATGTTAAAAACGCTGTAATTCTTCAATACCGCGGGCGTCCCCGGTGGCGCTGCGCTTACCGGGGCTACAGTTCGGTAGCCCGGCTAAGCGTTGCGCGAGCCGGGGCTACGGCGCCGTCGGCACGCCGCTGTGGAAGCGGAACTCAGCCTCCGGGCGGAGGATTAATGCCGCTTCCGCCTCGCCAAGCTGGCGTACGCGCTCGCTGATATCTTCGCCGGCGATTTTCTGCGCCAGATCGAGATAATCCTGATAATGACGCGCCTCGGAGCGCAGCAGCGACAGATAAAATTTCTGCAGTTCATCATCAAGCCACGGCGCCAGCGCGGCAAAGCGTTCGCAGGATCGCGCCTCGATATAGGCGCCGCAAATCAGCTTATCAATCAGCATCACCGGTTCGTGCGACCGCACCTCCCGGCGCATACCGCGGGCATAATTGCTGGCGGTGATTTTGACGTAAGGGATGTCGCGCGCCAGCATGATCTCACGCACCTGCCAGAAATGATGCAGCTCCTCTTTAATCAGCAAAATCATGCTATCGAGCAACTGACCGCCCCACGGATCGTCGGTCTGCGGCATCGCGCTTTTGTTGATCCGCTTATGCAGGGCGACGAAATCCGGCTCCGGCCCGCGGCGATAGGTAAAGTCTTCGTACGGCTTCAGGCATTCGAGCAGCTCGTCAGCGCCGTCTTTATCAGCCACGTAGCGGCGCACCAGCAGCATGGCATTCTGCGCCGCTTTTAGCTCGCAGACCATGTGGTCGGTCAGCAGCAGCGGCAGGTTTTGCGGTTTGCGCGCTTCGTCAATCCACGCCTGCGGCGTCGGGCAGTGGAGGAAATCTAAAATTGGGGAGAGTATTTGCGGGTAATCCATTGAAGCTCCAGACTATACCCTATTCAGGACGGGTATATACGGCGGCAGGCGCCGCCGTATCCGTTTACGCCGTACACGACTTAGTGGCGTACGCCGGTGTCGTCTTCGTCAATTAAATCTTCGTCATCTTCGCCGTCATCGTCTTCGCCGTTCGGGTCTTCATAGTAGGTACCCCAACCGTCATACTCGACTTCGAATTTTTCCGCGAGGTTCATCAGCTGTTCAACCTGAGCATCGATAAGCTCGGCGTTCAGCGCGCTTTCGCTCAGGATGTCGCAGCAAATGACCACTTCGCCTTCTTCGACTTCCAGCTCTTCCGGCTCGGTGACTTCATAACCCATTTTGAAGGCCTCTACCGCCACTTTTTCCAACGTTTCGAAATCGTCGGCAGAGAGATGATGCTCAATGGTGTACAGCGCGTCCGGATCGCTGCCGTCTTCGAGCAGCTCTTCGATAATCAGACGCGTTTCCTCACGCTGTTCTTCCAGTAGTTCCTGATTTGCCATGGCTCGTTCCTCATAATGTGCGGCAGATACTTCTATTGTCACATACCGCCGTGATTGCCTCCACCTTCTGTGTAAAAGATTTCTTATCTGGGGTTGCAAATGAATATTCATACATATAAAGTGAATTTTAATTCAATAGTGGCGTTAGCCAGGTGAGGGAATTATGTCCGCGTTATATCAGAAGCATTTCTTGAGATTACTGGATTTTACTGCTGCAGAAATTACCGGCCTGGTCGATCTGGCCGCGCAATTAAAAGCCGATAAGAAAAACGGCATCGAAGCCCAGAAACTAACGGGCAAAAACATCGCGCTCATCTTCGAAAAAGACTCCACCCGCACACGATGCTCTTTCGAAGTTGCCGCTTACGATCAGGGCGCGCGCGTGACCTATCTCGGTTCCAGCGGCAGCCAGATCGGCCACAAAGAATCGATGAAAGATACCGCCCGCGTGCTGGGCCGCATGTATGACGGTATTCAGTACCGCGGCTACGGTCAGGAGCTGGTGGAAACCTTAGCGCAATACGCCGGCGTGCCGGTGTGGAACGGCCTGACCGATGAATTCCACCCAACCCAGCTGCTGGCCGATCTGCTGACCATGAAAGAGCATTTGCCGGGTAAAGCGTTTCATGAGATGACGCTGGTCTACGCCGGCGACGCGCGTAACAACATGGGTAACTCTATGCTGGAAGCCGCCGCGTTGACCGGGCTGGATCTGCGCCTGGTGGCGCCGAAAGCCTGCTGGCCGGAAGAGGGTTTAGTCGCCGAATGCACTGCGCTGGCGAAAAAGCACGGCGGCAATATTACCCTGACGGAAGATATCGCCGCGGGGGTAAAAGGCGCCGATTTCATCTATACCGACGTGTGGGTATCGATGGGCGAGCCGAAAGAGAAATGGGCGGAGCGTATCGCCCTGCTGCGCGGCTATCAGGTGAATAAAGCGATGATGCAGTTAACCGGCAACCCGCAGGTGAAATTCCTCCATTGTCTGCCAGCGTTCCACGACGACCAGACCACCCTCGGCAAGCAGATGGCGGCGGAGTATGGGCTGCACGGCGGCATGGAAGTCACCGACGAGGTATTTGAATCTCCGGCGAGCATCGTCTTCGATCAGGCGGAAAACCGCATGCACACCATCAAGGCAGTGATGGTGGCGACGCTTGGAAAATAGCCATTAACCACGGTAGGTTCCCGGATAGCGCTATGCGTATCCGGGCTACCCGTTTTAAGCCATCAATACCTTCACCACCGCTTTGCGCACCTTCGCCGGCGCCCCGACGGCGCATAGCGGTTTATGCACTTCTCCTGGATAAAACACGACAAAATCCCCTTCGTTAAGGATAACGGTTTTCTCCTGCGCTCCCTCGGCGAGGAAGGCGATGTCTTTGTCCGCCAGCCAGTCAGTCTGCGGCTCGCCTGCCGGTAAGGTGCTGAAAGTCATCCCTTCCTGACCGCGCAGTACAATCTGAATATCCAGATAGCGGGCGTGATATTCGGCGCGACGCTCGGCCTGCGGCTCAGTGCTGTCTTCAGAAATCAGATAGAACAGATTATTGCCGTCGATGTCATGTTTGCCGAGCGGCGTCGACTCGCTAACGTGGGCTTTAACATGCTCAATCGCCTGACGCAGCGCGTCCGGCAGCCAGCACTGCAGATGATGAATATTGCCAATAATCATAAGACACCTCAAATATAAAACAGCTTTTCATTTTTGTTTTTATACGCCGCTTAGCGCTGCCATACCACATTTTTATCGCGGTTTTTTGCGCTGACGCAGCCTTCACAGGCAAACGTTTCCCTGATTGTGGATTAATCGCTTGATTGCTCATCAAAGCTGCGTATAATGCCAGCCGTTTTGCCGGGAGGAAATATGGCCAATTGCGTACGACATTGCTGTGTCTTACCGCGTCTGAAAGCAGACGCTGGCCTGGCGTTTTTCTTTCCGTTGCTCAATGAATTCTCGAAGCCCCTTATTTAAGGGGCTTTTTTTTTGCTCAGGCGTCAGGAGATAAGCATGGCTAACCCGCTGTATCAAAAACATATCATTTCCATAAACGATCTCAGCCGCGGAGACCTCGAACTGGTGCTGGCGACGGCAGCAAAGCTGAAAGCCAATCCGCAACCAGAGCTGCTGAAGCATAAGGTTATCGCCAGCTGTTTCTTTGAAGCCTCGACCCGTACCCGCCTCTCTTTTGAAACCGCCATGCACCGCCTCGGCGCCAGCGTTGTCGGCTTCTCCGACAGCAGCAACACCTCGCTTGGTAAGAAAGGCGAAACCCTGGCCGACACCATTTCGGTTATCAGCACCTACGTCGACGCCATCGTTATGCGTCACCCGCAGGAAGGCGCCGCGCGCCTGGCGACAGAATTCTCCGGCGGCATTCCAATTCTCAACGCCGGCGACGGCGCCAACCAGCATCCGACGCAAACCCTGCTCGACCTGTTCACTATTCAGGAAACTCAGGGCCGCCTTGAGAACCTGAACGTCGCGATGGTTGGCGACCTGAAATATGGCCGCACCGTGCACTCGCTGACCCAGGCGCTGGCCAAATTCACCGGCAACCGCTTCTACTTCATCGCCCCGGATGCGCTGGCGATGCCGCAGTACATTCTCGATATGCTGGACGAAAAAGGCATCGCCTGGAGCCTGCATAGCGCCATCGACGAAGTGATGGCCGAGGTCGACATTCTGTACATGACCCGCGTACAGAAAGAGCGCCTGGACCCGTCGGAATACGCCAACGTGAAGGCGCAGTTCGTCCTGCGCGCCGCGGATCTCGAAGGCGCGCGCGCCAACATGAAGGTACTGCACCCGCTGCCGCGCG
Source organism: uncultured Klebsiella sp. (assembly GCA_902490055.1). Taxonomy (GTDB): domain Bacteria; phylum Pseudomonadota; class Gammaproteobacteria; order Enterobacterales; family Enterobacteriaceae; genus Klebsiella. The sequence goes on from CABUCP010000028.1 coordinate 7,635, forward strand.
TTGATGAAATCACCACCGATGTCGATAAAACGCCGCACGCCTGGTACTTCCAACAGGCCGGCAACGGCATCTTCGCCCGCCAGGCGTTACTGGCACTGGTACTGAATAACGAGCTGGCACTGTAAGGGGGAATGAGAGATGACACACGATAATAAACTGCAAGTAGAAGCCATTAAACGCGGCACCGTAATCGACCATATCCCGGCGCAGATCGGCTTCAAGCTCTTAACCCTGTTCAAACTGACCGAAACCGACCAGCGCATCACCATCGGCCTGAACCTGCCGTCCGGTGAGATGGGGCGCAAAGATTTGATCAAAATCGAGAATACCTTCCTGACCGACGAGCAAGTCAATCAGCTGGCGCTGTATGCGCCGGAAGCGACGGTGAACCGCATCGACGATTACGAAGTGGTGGGCAAATCCCGCCCGAGCCTGCCGGAGCGTATCGACAGCGTGCTGGTCTGCCCGAACAGCAACTGTATCAGCCACGCTGAACCGGTTTCCTCGAGTTTTGCAGTGAAAAAACGCGCCGATGACATCGCACTCAAATGCAAATACTGTGAAAAAGAGTTTTCCCATTATGTGGTGCTGGCCAACTAATTGCGGTTGGTATTAACAACCCGGCTCCCTATAATGGCTACGACCTAATTACTGCAGTTCATCTGGAGATATTATGAGCAAAACTATTGCGACGGAAAATGCGCCAGCAGCTATTGGCCCATACGTACAAGGCGTTGATCTGGGTAGCATGATCATCACTTCCGGCCAAATTCCAGTAGACCCGAAAACCGGCAGCGTGTCGGAAGATGTCGCCGCACAGGCGCGTCAGTCTCTGGACAACGTGAAAGCTATCGTTGAAGCCGCTGGCCTGAAAGTGGGCGATATCGTGAAAACCACCGTTTTCGTGAAAGATCTGAACGATTTCGCCACCGTGAATGCCGCGTATGAAGCGTTCTTCACCGAGCATAACGCCACTTTCCCGGCGCGTTCTTGCGTAGAAGTCGCGCGTCTGCCGAAAGACGTGAAGATTGAGATTGAAGCTATCGCGATCCGTCGCTAATCGCTTCTCTGCCCTCACCCCAGGCGCGCAAGCGTCCTTCCCGGGGTGAGGGAAATGCCCTATTTTATCCTGGTTGCCCGCAGCAGTTTCTCCAGCGGATAGACCGCCGCAATCACCAGTTCATCCTGGGTTTTCGCCGCCGTATCCAGCTGCGCCTGAATCGAGGCGTACTCTTTATCGTCCAGCGTACCCTGCCGCGCCACCAGGTCGGTCAAACGCAGACCCAGACTCGCCAGCTTATCGACCTGCTGCGCTACCGGTTTAATCGCCGCCAGCTGATAGTTATTGTCGGTCAGCGCCAGCGCGTCGCCGCTGTTGTTCTGCCAGCGGGTAAAGACGTGGCGCAGCGCATCGGCGCTCTCGGTATCTTCAGCATCGCTGATTAACCGCTCCGCCCACTGATTCAGGCTGCGTACGGTGTCGCTCTCCGCCGGTAGCGCATCGGCCAGCCGGTTGAGCGGTTCAAACTGATGATAGTTATTCGCCTGGAATTTCAGGTGCTGACGGGTGTAGTAGTGCGCCGGCTCCAGCGCCTCGGCGAGGATCTGCAGCGCCAGCGTATGGCTGCTGTTCGCCAGACGGGTAAACTGCTCCAGCTGTTGCGCATGCTGCTGCAGGCCGACGGAGACCGTTGACCAGCTATCCATCGCCTGCAGGCGCTGATACATATTATCGCTGTCTTTAACGTCCTCGGCGGACCACAGCCGCTCGGCCACCGCGAAAGCCCGCGGCCACAGCTTGATATCGATCACCGGCGCGGCGACGTTTTCCGCCCACAGCGCCGCCTCGCCGCCGAGCAGATTCTTCTGTTGCTGCGCGTCGGGCAGCGTCGGCTGAATGCCCTGCGGTACGGCATCCAGCCGCTTGCCGTCAATGGGATAGCGGGTGTTGCCAAGCAGGAAATAGCCGCCAAGCTTGTCGTCGTTGATCGTCAGCTGCGGGCGGGTTTCGCCCATCCAGGTATCGACGCTGAACGTCACCTGATTATCGCTGAGCCACTCAATGTCCTGCACCGCGCGGCGGGATTTACCTTTAAAATCAATAAATCCGCGCCAGCCGTTGTCACCTTTCACCAACGTAAAGCTGCCTTCGACCGCGCTGCCTTTCAGGCGCGGCATCGAAAACTGCCAGCTCTGGGCGCTGTCGCTATCGGTAATCGTATCCACGCCGTTGAGCCCCTGCGGGATAATTTCATTGCGATAGTGGTAGGCGGTGTACTGCGGCTGGTCGAGGTAAAAACCGGTGGAAAGAATGCCGCGATAGCCCTGTTTGGCGACGTCGCCGAGCGCATCCTGCCCCTGCCACGACTGGATTAGAATGCTCTTCGGCAAATCAGGGTGGTAGATCTCATCCCAGCCGACCATCTGCCGGTGATGTTTTTCGAGTAACGCCTCCAGGCGCCGGTTGAAGTACGCCTGCAGGGCATGGCTGTCCGCCAGCCCCTTTTCTTTGAGGAATTTCTGGATGGCCGGATTGGCGCGCCACTGGCTGTCATCGACCTCATCGCCGCCGATGTGCAGGTACGGATCCGGGAAGATAGCCGCCAGTTCGCTGACCATCGCCTCGGCAAAAGCGTAGGTGGCTTCTTTTGTTGGGTCGAGTACCGGTGTCAGCACACCCCAGTGGCGCTCCATCGCGTAAGGCCCCGGCGCGCTCATCAGTTCCGGATAAGCCACGGCGATCGCCGAAGCGTGGCCCGGCATATCGATTTCCGGCACCACGCGAATGCCGCGTTCGGCCGCATAGCGCACAATCTCTTTCATCTGCGCCTGGGTATAAAACAGGCCGTCGCTGGCCTGCTGCTGCAGTTTCGGATAGCGGCTGGAGGCAAAGCGCCAGCCCTGATCGTCGGTCAAATGCCAATGCAGCACGTTAAGCTTCGCCGCCGCCATGCCGTCAATCTGCCGTTTGATCGTTGACAGCGGCATAAAGTGGCGGGCGGAATCCAGCAGCAGCCCGCGCCACGGGAAGCGCGGCGCATCGTCAATGGCGACATAAGGAATGGTGGTGCCATCAGGGCTGTTTTGTACCAGCTGCAGCAGCGTTTCCATGCCGCGCAGCGCGCCGAAGCGGGTATTGGCTTTAAGGGTCGCGCCATCGGCATTGACCGTCAGTTGATAGCTTTCGTCGCTATCCGGCTGCGGCAGGAAAGGCACTTTCTTACTGACGATCACGTTAATGGTTGGGCTTTTTGCCGGGGCAAGCTGGGGCTGCAGCGTCCAGCCGGTTTGCCGCGCAACACGTTCACGCCAACGAGTTGCCGCCTCGCCCAGATCGTCGCCGCTGACGTTGATCGTCAGCAGATTATTCAACGCCAACGCCCCCTGCGCCTGCGGGCGCTCCACATGGGCGGGCCACGGCATCAGCGGCAGATCGCCTGCCGGGGCGGCAAGCGCCATGCTGCTCAGTAATATTCCGCTGGTCAACAGACTGTAACGCACGGTGTTAATCATCAATGTTCCTTTTTATGACGGGCCAAAAAAAGCAAAACATTGGGTTAACATGCGCACAAAATTGCGTCAATACATGGCGATGACGGGCTTCACAACTTGATGAGATTTAAGAGAAATACCAATATGCCCCTCTCCCGAACGAAAGAGAGGCAAAACCATTACTGCCAGCCATAGCGGCGGCTGTAGAAGCCTTTGACGGTCTGGGTCAGCACCATATAGCCCGCCAGAATCGCCACCAGCCACGGGAAGTAGCTGAGCGGCAGCGCCTGCAGCTGCAGGTAGCCCGCCAGCGGCGAGAACGGCAGCGCGATACCCACCGCCATCACCAGCAGCGTCATCGCGAACAGCGGCCAGGCGGCGCGGCTCTGGACGAACGGAATGCGCCGGGTACGGATCATATGCACAATCAGCGTTTGCGACAGCAGCCCTTCAATAAACCAGCCGGACTGGAACAGTGTCTGCATTTCGACGCTGTTGGCGTGGAACACCCACCACATCAGGCCAAAGGTGAGGATATCGAAAATCGAGCTGATCGGCCCGAAGAAGACCATAAAGCGCCCAAGCTCGGCCGGGTTCCAGCGCTGCGGTTTACGGATCTGTTCATCATCGACGTTATCAAACGGGATCGCCACCTGGGATACATCGTACAGCAGGTTCTGAATCAACAGGTGCAGCGGCAGCATCGGCAGGAACGGCAGAAAGGCGCTGGCCACCAGCACGCTGAAGACGTTACCGAAGTTGGAGCTGGCGGTCATTTTGATGTACTTGAGCATGTTGGCAAAGGTGCGGCGGCCTTCGATAACCCCCTCTTCCAGCACCATCAGGCTTTTTTCCAGCAGAATGATATCCGCCGCTTCGCGGGCGATATCTACCGCGCCGTCAACGGAAATACCAATATCCGCCGCGCGCAGCGCCGGAGCGTCGTTGATACCGTCGCCCATAAAGCCGACCACATGCCCTTCGCGTTTCAGCAGCGTCACGATACGCTCTTTATGCAGCGGCGCCAGCCGCGCGAACAGCGTGGTGCGTTTCGCCAGCGCCGCTAATTCGTCGTCGCTCATGGCTTCAATCTGGCTGCCGATCACCACCTCGCCGGCATCCAGCCCCACGTCATGGCACACTTTCGCCGCCACCAGTTCACTATCGCCGGTGAGGATTTTGACCGTGATGCCGCTGGCCTTCAGCGCTTTCAGCGCCGGGGCGGTGGTCTCTTTCGGCGGATCGAGGAAGGCAATGTAACCTTCGAGGATCAGATCGGACTCATCCGCGCGCTGGTAGTCGCCTTCACGCGCCGGCAGATATTTGGTCGCCACCGCTACCACCCGCAGCCCCTGACGGTTCAGGGTATCGGTCACCCGGCGGATGCGGCGCAGCATGGTGTCATCCAGCGGTACGATATCGCCGTTGTAGCGCACCTGGGCCGAGACGTTGAGGATCTCCTGCAGCGCCCCTTTGCAGATCAGCTGGTGCGCGTCATCATGCTCTTTCACCACCACCGACATGCGGCGGCGCTCGAAATCAAATGGGATCTCATCCACCTTCTGCCAGCGCTCCGCGAGGCCGCGAGCGGCATCCAGCTCCACGCCTTCCAGCACCGCGGTGTCGAGCAGGTTTTTCAGCCCCGTCTGGTAATGGCTATTGAGCCAGGCGGTGTGCAGCACTCTCTCGCTGGATTTACCGGAAACATCGGTGTGATTCTCCAGTACGATCTTATCCTGGGTCAGGGTGCCGGTTTTATCGGTGCAGAGGATATCCATCGCGCCAAAGTTTTGAATGGCGTCGAGGTGTTTGACGATCACCTTTTGTTTTGACAGCTTCACCGCGCCACGCGCCAGCGTCGAGGTAACGATCATTGGCAGCATCTCCGGCGTCAGACCGACCGCCACCGACAGCGCGAACAGCGCCGCTTCCCACCAGTCGCCTTTGGTGTAGCCGTTGATCAACAGCACCACCGGCGCCATCACCAGCATAAAGCGGATTAGCAGCATGCTGACCCGGCTGATGCCTTTCTGGAAGGCGTTCGGTTCGCTTTCCTGCTCGCTGACGCGCCCGGCCAGCTGGCCAAACCAGGTGTTGCCGCCGGTGGCGTAGACGATAGCCTGCGCCGAGCCGCTCACCACGTTGGTGCCCATAAAGCACAGGGTGTCGCACTCCAGCGGATTGCTTTGCAACGGGTCGCGACTGCGCGCCACTTTCTCAACCGGCAGCGATTCACCGGTCAATGAGGCCTGTGCGACAAACAGGTCGCGCGCCAGGATAATACGCAAATCCGCCGGGATCATATCCCCCGCCGACAGCTTGATGATGTCTCCCGGCACCAGTTGGTCGATGGGCAGTTCGAGCCAGCGGCTTTCGCCCTGCTCGTTGATCACCCGCAGCACCGTGGCGGTATTGCTGACCATCGCTTTCAGCGCATCCGCCGCTTTGGTCGAGCGTGCCTCCTGAATGAAGTTCAGCAGGGTCGAGATGCCGACCATCAGCGCGATAACGCCTGCCGCGAACAGATCCTCGGTGGAATAGGAGACGATACCGAGCACCGTTAGCAGCAGGTTGAACGGATTGCGGTAACAGGTCCACAGATGCACCCACCACGGCGACGGCTTCTGCGCCGGGATCTGGTTGTCGCCGTGCAGGGCGGTTTTCGCCGCCACTTCGGCATCGTTCAGCCCTTCCGGATGGCTATCGAACGCGCGCCAGATTTCCTGGTCATCCATCGCCGCCACGTCCAGGCAGCGCTTGCCGAGCGAATTCGGCATCGGCGCGCTGCTCAGGTTACGGGCGTCGGGCAACGGATCGCGATGGACCAAACGATGCGGCAGATGGCGGCTAAGCTGCGCGAACAGCTGCCGGGTAAAATTTTTCAGCATAAACAGTCCCTCCGCGCTCGCGCGAGCGAACGCAGCATTACCAACAGGCGTGGCAAAGCCTTACCTGTCAGGCATTATTTTTATAGGGCAGGGACATCGTGGACGTCACTGCTTTACGCTTTCCGGTAAAGCAGT
>CABUCP010000029.1 GCA_902490055.1 uncultured Klebsiella sp.
CTGACCGGCGGATTAGGTATTTTATTTACCTTCGTATGGTGGCGTTTTTATCACGAACCGCATGAGTCAACAACGGCAAATAAAGCCGAGCTGGATTATATTGGCGCCAGCCAGATTGACAATAAAACCCAAAACGTTCCATTTAACTGGCGCGATGCTAAACGCCTGCTCTGCTGTAGGCAAATTATCGGCGCCAGTCTTGGGCAGTTTGCCGGCAATACCACGCTGGTCTTTTTTCTGACCTGGTTCCCGACCTATCTGGCTAACGAACGCCATCTGCCGTGGCTTCACGTCGGCTTTTTCGCCACCTGGCCATTCCTCGCCGCCGCGGTAGGCATTATCTTCGGCGGCTGGCTCTCCGACCGACTGCTCAAGCGCACCGGCTCGGCTAATATCAGCCGAAAGCTGCCAATAATTTCCGGATTACTACTCTCCAGCTGCATTATTGCCGCCAATTGGGTCAGCGCGAATTCGACGGTCATTATTATTATGTCGATCGCCTTTTTCGGTCAGGGAATGGTCGGGCTGGGCTGGACGTTAATTTCGGATATTGCCCCGGATAATATGGCGGGGTTGACCGGCGGGATATTTAACTTCTGCGCCAATCTGGCCTCAATCATCGCTCCACTCATCATCGGCGTGATTATATCCACCACCGGCAACTTCTTTTACGCCCTGATTTACATCGGAGTCACCGCGCTGATTGGCGTTGTGGCCTACATTTTTATCATCGGCGACATCAAGCGCATCGTACTGAAATAGCGTCATCCCCGGGCCGGAATAACCCCGGCCCGGGTCTGTCTTAGATATCTTTGACCCTGCTGGTCAATAGAAGCGTCAGCAGTGAAATCGCCGCGATAGTCCAGTAAACGCTGGCATGGCCGTAGCTTTGCGACAGCGCCCCCTGCAGCACCCCCGCCAGAATAACGCCGGTGGAAATGCTATTGGTAAATAGCGTGGTCGCCGCCCCTGCGCGCCCCGGCATCAGGTCCTGGAACCACAGCATGCCGATACCGGCGATAATGCCGATGAAGATAGCATTGAACAGCTGCAGCGCCAGCAGCGCCGTGCGGCTATGGAACATAATCAGACCCACGTAGAACAGCACGCCAGCGGCAACCGCCGCCACCATCATTTTGCGTTTTCCCCAGCGCTTAACGTAGTAACCTGCCAGGATCATCGCTGGGATTTCAAGACCCGCAGCGGTTCCCATCATGATCCCCGCCAGGCTATCCGGCAGACCGAGATCGCTACTGATCCACAGCGGCATATCGATGATATACATGGTGTTGCAGGTCCACATCAGCGTCGAGGCGATAAACAGCATCCGCACGTTTTTATCGCGCCAGCCGCCTTCCAGTTCCGGCAGGCTGCTTCCCTCCAGCGCTGGCGCCGCTCGCACTACCGAAGGCAGCTTAAAGGCGATCAGCGCAAGGCTGATGACGAAAATCCCCGCCGCGATGGAGAACATAGTGGTAAAGCCATAATTCAGCGCCAGCATAAAAGCTAGCGGTGGACCAATCACCCACGCCAACGACAGCTGGGCGCGCATCACCGAGCTGAACATCACCACTTCCCTGGCCGAACTGTCGGCGTACTCACGAGCAAGCGCAAACAGCTGCGGCATAGCCGCATTGGCGATTGACGCCAGCATGACGCCGCAGGTGATGAGCGTCAGATAATGGCGGTTGAAAGCGAACAGCAGCGCGTTGCCCACCGCCATCAGGCAGCAGAAAAGAATTAAGCGTCGGCGATCGCCGCGGCTATCGGAACGTTTGGCCAGCGCCAGGCTCACCAGGATGCCGGCAATCGCATTCACCGTATAGAACAGGCCGACCCAGAACGGCTGCGCCCCGACTTCACGGCTGAGAAACAGGCTAAGCGTCGGCGCCTGCAGCGCCCCGGCGACGCCCATCATAAAAGCCACCAGCATAAAAGCGGCATAGACGCCGTTTAGCCGTCGCCCCATCGTCATCAACCACAGCATGAAATATCCTTAACACACGCGAAGTAAACGAAAAAAGCCAGCAGAAGCAATCTGCTGGCGGGTGATTCTATACTCTATGGATTTCGAGTTGCAGCCAACGCTGCCTACAGCTTGAAAGACGGCGAGTATAACACCAATACTCAGTCACACATGATGTCTGCAAGTCAACGATCGGAGGTCGGCGACGTAACTCCCCACTGCATCAGTTCTTCCAGCATTTTCTGCTGTCTTCCTGCCAACAGGCGGGCCAGCCAGGACGCACCCTGCGTCGCAGAAAAGTACCGTTGATAGAACTGCTTGGTGGTTGACCTCGTCATATTCATCTCCTTACTTCATCGAGGTTCATTATTGGCTTAATATAGGGATTAATAAATTGCTGAGTTTTCATCAGGAGTTCCCCTTTTATGTCTTCCGGCCGTCTGCAACAACAGTTCATCCGTTTATGGCAGTGCTGCGACGGCAGGTCGCAGGAGACCACCCTCAACGAACTGGCGGAGATGCTCAGCTGTTCGCGCCGCCATATGCGCACGCTGCTCAACATGATGGAAGAACGCGGCTGGCTGGCGTGGGAATCCGAAGCCGGGCGCGGCAAGCGCTCCAGGCTGACCTTCCTCTATACCGGCCTGGCGCTACAGCAGCAGCGGGCGGAGGATCTGCTCGAGCAGGATCGCATCGATCAGCTGGTGCAGCTGGTCGGCGATAAAACGGCCGTCAGGCAGATGTTAATCTCACATCTTGGCCGCAGCTTTCGTCAGGGGCGGCATATCCTGCGCGTGCTCTACTATCGACCGATGAAAAATCTGCTCCCCGGCAGCGCGCTACGCCGCTCGGAGACCCACATCGCCAGGCAGATTTTTAGCGCCCTGACGCGGGTAAATGAGGAAAATGGGGAACTGGAAGCCGATATCGCCCACCACTGGCAGCAGATTTCAGCCACCCACTGGCGCTTTTTCCTACGGCCCGGTATTCATTTCCATCACGGTCGCGAACTGGAGATGGCCGACGTTATCTCCTCGCTGCAGCGCAGCAGCGAACTGCCGCTGTTTTCGCATATTGAACGTATTGTCTCACCGACGGCCTGGACGCTGGATATTCACCTCAATCAACCTGACCGCTGGCTGCCGTGGCTGCTGGGCCAGGTTCCGGCGATGGTGCTACCGCACGAATGGCGGACAATGAACAGTTTTTCCAGCATGCCCATCGGCACCGGCCCCTATGCGGTGGCGCGTAACAATCAAAACCAGCTCAAAATCCACGCCTTCGAGGAGTATTTCGGCTATCGGGCGCTGATCGATGAGGTCAACGTTTGGGTACTGCCGGAAATTAGCGAAGAGCCCAACGGCGGGCTAACCCTGCAAGGCAATACCGAAAGCGAAAAAGCGGTAGAGAGCCGGCTGGAAGAGGGTTGCTACTATCTCCTGTTTGATTGCCGCAGCCCGCTCGGCGCTAACGACGAGGTGCGCCGCTGGCTGAGTTATCTGTTCCAACCCGCCAACTTGCTCTACCACGCGGGCGAACACTATCAGGGCAACTGGTTCCCGGCCTACGGCCTGCTGCCGCGCTGGCACCACGCCCGCAGCCACGCCTGTGAAAAACCGGCGGGGCTGGAGTCGGTCACCCTCACCTACTACCGCGATCACGTCGAGCATCGGGTCATTGGCGGGATCATGCGCGCGCTGCTGGCGGAGCATCAGGTAAAACTGGAAATTCAGGAGCTGGAGTACGACGACTGGCATCGCGGCGAAGCGGTGAGCGATATCTGGCTCAACAGCGTCAATTTCACGTTGCCGATCGATTTTTCCCTGTTTGCCTATTTATATGAAGTCCCGCTGATCCACCGCTGCATTCCCATCGACTGGGAGGCGGACGCCAACCGCTGGCGCGCGGGCGAGTTCAATCCGGCGACGTGGAGCCAGCAGCTACTGGAGAAACAACACATCGTGCCGTTGATTCACCACTGGCTGATGATTCAGGGCCAGCGCAGTATGCGCGGCGTGCGCATGAACACCCTCGGCTGGTTTGATTTCAAATCAGCCTGGTTCGCTCCGCCGGAGCCCTGAGTGCTTTCCGTCATCTAACAAAATCATTACACTATCGCCGTTCTCAACGGGGTGCTAATAAACATACGCAATATCATTCAAGTTGCATCAAGGCAGCAAGCGGGTGAATCCCCTGGAGCATAGATAACTATGTGACTGGGGTGAACGCGCGAAGCTAACGCAGATGCGGCTTGAAGGATGAAGCATATGGGCTGAGAAAATACCCGTCGAACCTGATCCGGATAACGCCGGCGAAGGGATTTGAGGCTGACTCAAAATCCTTTGCCTCCCCATATACTGAGGTGCAAAGTGTTGAAAAAATTGCTTCCCCTGCTGGCGCTGGTCGCCGCGCCGGTCTTTGCCAAACCCGTCCTGACTGTTTACACCTACGATTCGTTCTCCGCCGATTGGGGCCCAGGCCCGGTAGTGAAAAAGGCTTTTGAGGCCGATTGCGGCTGCGAGCTAAAATTCGTCGCCCTGGAAGATGGCGTCTCGCTGCTAAATCGTCTGCGTATGGAAGGCAAAAACAGCAAAGCCGATGTTGTGCTGGGACTCGATAACAACCTGTTGGCAGCAGCGGCGCAGAGCAACCTGTTCGCCAAAAGCGGCGTTCCGGCCAGCGCGGTCAGCGTTCCGGGCGGCTGGGATAACGACACTTTCGTGCCTTACGACTACGGCTACTTCGCCTTCGTGTATGACAAAAACAAGCTGAAAAACCCGCCGAAAAGCCTGAAGGAGCTGGTTGAGAGCCCGCAACAATGGCGCGTGATCTATGAAGATCCGCGCACCAGTACCCCGGGACTCGGCCTGCTGCTGTGGATGCAAAAGGTCTATGGCGATAAAGCGCCGGAGGCCTGGCAGAAGCTGGCGGCGAAAACCGTCACCGTCACCAAGGGCTGGAGCGAAGCCTACGGTCTGTTCCTGAAAGGCGAAAGCGACCTGGTGCTGAGCTACACCACCTCGCCGGCCTACCACATCATCGAAGAGAAGAAAGATAACTATGCCGCGGCGGACTTCGCCGAAGGCCACTATCTGCAGGTTGAAGTCGCCGCGCGTACCGCCGCCAGCAAGCAGCCGGAGCTGGCGGAGAAATTCCTCAAGTTTATGGTCTCGCCGGGCTTCCAGAACGCCATTCCTGGCGGCAACTGGATGTATCCGGTCACCCCGGTCACACTGCCGGCCGGTTTCGCTACGCTGGTCAAGCCGCAAACCACGCTGCAGTTCACTCCGCAGCAGGTCGCCGCTGAACGTCAAAACTGGATTGGTTCATGGCAACGCGCCGTCAGCCGCTAAGCGTAAGCTGGCTTCTGCCCGGCGCGACTGCCGCAGGTTTACTCGCGGCGGTGGCGCTGGCCGCTTTTCTGGCATTATGGCTGGAAGCGCCGCAGGCGCCCTGGCGGGCGATCCTCAGCGATAGCTATCTCTGGCACGTCGTACGTTTCTCATTCTGGCAGGCGTTTCTGTCAGCGCTGTTCTCCGTCGCGCCGGCGATATTCCTCGCCCGCGCGCTGTATCGCCGCCGCTTCCCGGGGCGTACTTTACTGCTGCGTCTGTGCGCGATGACCCTGATCCTACCGGTACTGGTCGCGGTGTTTGGTATCCTCAGCGTCTATGGCCGCCAGGGCTGGCTGGCTGCGCTTTTCAACGCCCTCGGCTGGCAGTGGGATTTCTCGCCTTACGGGTTACAGGGCATTCTGCTAGCCCACATATTCTTTAATATGCCGATGGCCACCCGCCTGCTGCTGCAGGCGCTTGAAAACATTCCCGGCGAACAGCGGCAAATCGCCGCCCAGCTTGGCATGCGCGGCTTCGCATTTTTCCGCCTCGTTGAATGGCCGTGGCTGCGTCGGCAGATCCCGCCGGTAGCCGCGCTCATCTTTATGCTGTGCTTCGCAAGCTTCGCCACCGTACTGTCGCTCGGCGGCGGACCGCGGGCGACCACCATCGAACTGGCTATCTATCAGGCGCTGAGCTTTGATTACGATCCGGCGCGGGCGGCGCTGCTGGCGTTGATCCAAATGATTTGCTGCCTTGGACTGGTCCTGCTGAGCCAGCGGCTGAGCAAAACGGTGGCGATTGGCGCCAGTCAGGTACAAGGCTGGCGCGATCCCAACGACCGTCTGCGTAGCCGCTTATGCGACTACGCGCTTATCACCGTCGCTCTGCTGCTGCTGTTGCCGCCGCTGCTGGCGGTGATTGTCGATGGCCTGAACGTCAATCTACCGAAGGTGCTGAGCCAGCCCGCGCTATGGCAGGCGCTGTGGACTTCGCTGCGTATCGCTATCGCCGCCGGTCTGCTTAGCGTCATCCTGACCATGATGCTGCTGTGGAGCAGCCGTGAACTGCGCGCCCGTAACCTGCCGCTGGCCGGGCAAACGCTGGAGCTCAGCGGCATGTTAATCCTCGCCATGCCGGGGATTGTGCTGGCCACCGGCTTCTTCCTGCTGCTCAATAACAGCATTGGTCTCCCGGAATCCGCCGACGGCATTGTCATTTTCACCAACGCCCTGATGGCGATCCCTTATGCTCTGAAGGTGCTGGAAAACCCAATGCGCGATATTACCGCCCGCTACGGCGCCTTATGCCACTCTTTAGGGCTGCAGGGTTTTACTCGTCTGCGAGTAGTGGAGCTACGCGCGCTGAAGCGGCCGCTGGCGCAGGCGCTGGCCTTCGCCTGCGTGCTGTCGATCGGCGACTTCGGCGTCGTGGCGCTATTCGGCAACGACGCTTTCCGCACGCTGCCGTTTTATCTGTATCAGCAGATAGGCTCCTACCGCAGCCAGGACGGCGCGGTGACCGCGCTCCTGCTGTTATTGCTGTGCTTTGTTCTCTTTACTGTGATCGAAAAACTCCCGGGACGCGATGCTAAAACTCAATGATGTCACCTGGCTGTATCAGCATTTGCCGATGCGTTTTACCCTCAGCGTCGAACGCGGCGAGCGCATCGCCGTGCTCGGCCCCAGCGGCGCGGGAAAAAGCACGTTGCTGAATCTGATTGCCGGTTTCCTGCCGCCGGCCAGCGGCAGCCTGCAGATCAACGGCGAAGCGCACAATGCCACGCCGCCAGCGCAGCGTCCGGTCTCCATGCTGTTCCAGGAGAATAACCTGTTTAACCACCTGACCATTCGGCAAAACATTAGTCTCGGGATCCACCCGGGCCTTAAGCTCAACCGGGAACAGCAGGATAAGGTCGCGGCGATGGCCGGACAGATGGGGATTGATGCGCTGCTGGAGCGCCTGCCGGGCGAGCTTTCAGGCGGCCAGCGGCAGCGTGCGGCGCTGGCCCGCTGCCTGGTGCGCCGGCAGCCGGTACTGCTGCTCGATGAGCCCTTCTCGGCGCTCGACCCGGCGCTGCGTCAGGAGATGTTGACGCTGGTCGCCGACGTTTGCCAACAGCAGCAACTAACATTACTGATGGTGTCGCACAGCGTTGAAGATGCCGCGCGGATAGCGCCACGCTCCATCGTGGTGGCCGATGGGCGTATTGCCTGGGATGGCGCCACTGCCGAACTGTTAAGCGGCAACAGCAGCGCCTCGCACCTGCTGGGGATCAGCGCGAAATAACCTTATGTAGTATTTCAAGGTAGACCGGCATTAGCGGATGGCGGAATACCTGGGTCAGCGCCGTTACCGCGACCACCACCAGCAGCGGGGCCAGCCACAGCAGACGCCCGCGCGGCAGCCAGCGGGTCAGGCGATCGCCGGAGGTTTTCGTACTGCGCCATAGCCGCCAGCACAGCCAGCCCGCCAGCCACGCCAGCAGCGCCGCGCCGAGCAGCAGCCACTTAAAGCTGGCGCTGTTTTCATCGGCGGGAATATCAATCGCCGCGCCGGCAAGAATGCCGGGTAGAAAATAGAGCGGCGGCCACAGCAGGCAACCGATAATATTCGGCAACACGAACTTGGCCACCGGCAGGTCGAGCATCCCGGCGACCATCGGCACCAACGGGCGCGTCGGGCCGACGAAGCGGCCAATCAGTATCGTCACCATGCTGTGCTGGTGCAGCGCGTGCTCGGTTTTCTCCAGCAGCGCGCGGTTTTTCTTCATAAACGACCAACGGTGGAGCGGCTTTTTAAATCGCCAGCCGAGCCAGAATGAAATCCAGTCGCCGAGTAAACAGCCGACAATCCCCGCCAGCCACGCCTGCCAGAAGTTAACTTCGCCGCTGCCGATAAGCGCTCCGAGGCCGGCCATCATTACCGTTCCGGGTAAGATAAGCCCCACCAGCGCCAGCGACTCAAGAAATGCCACCAGCATCACGGCTATCAACGAGTAGACCGTGGATTGGGTGATAAAGTGTTCCAGCAATGCTTGCATAATGTACCCGGTTAAAAAACGAAGTCCGGATTCTCCGGAGCCATCGATATGCCGTCAAGCCACCAATTGTCTTAATAGTTTACTGGCTGTGACATTTAAGCGGGTCATCATTTCACTTTCTTTACTTTTTATTCACATCCTGCGCGGAATTCGCTCGGGCTGGCGCCGGTACATTTTTTAAACACCCGCGAAAAATAGAGTTGGTCTTCAAAGCCGACGTTGCGCCCGACGCTGGCGATCGGCATCCGCGTGGTGCTCAGCAGCAATTTGGCCTGGCTAATTCGCTGATCTTCCCGCCAGCCGAGCACGCTGATCCCCAGCTGTTGGCGGAACAGGTGCGATAAGCGCGAAGGCGACAGACAGACGTGCTGGGCGACGCTGGCGATATCAAAGTGGCTGTCCGCCAGATGGTCGCTGATGTACTGGCAGGCGTCGCGCACCCGATTATCCAGCGGCGGATGCAGCGATTCGTTGATCGCTTCCATGCGCCGCAGCAGCAGTTGCTCCAGCAGATTAATCGCCAGCAGTTCGGAATAGCGCCCCGCCCCCTGCCCGGCATCAACGATCTGCCCAAATAGTTCGCCAAACCGCGCCTGCCACTGTTCATCCGGGCGGAAGAAGCCGGTTTGCGCGAAGATCGTCGGCCAGTTAAGCCATTCATGCCAGTAAGCGCGCGGCCGGAAGTAGACCCACTGGTGATACCACTCGCTGGCATCCGGATGGCGGCCATAGTGGTGAACCTCTCCCGGCGGGAACAGCAGCATATCGCCAGGGCGACAGACAAACTGCTGGTCGTGGTTGTTAATCACCCCCTCGCCGCGGATCGTCAGATTGAGAATATAGCCTTTCATGCCCAGCGGGCGGTCGATAAAGAAATCCAGATAGCCCTGCGCCTCAATCGGCGTCAGGCCGGTGACCAGATGGGCGTTAAAGGAGTAGCCCGGCAGCAGCGGATCGTTTTGCGTTTCGGCCATAAGCGTCGTTCTCCCGAGGTTTTTTTGACACCAATTGTCCATATTCATCATTTTACCGCCAACCGCGCCGCCGCGACTGCGACGCCGGTGGGAATTTAGGCAAAAACCCGCACGGTGACCGAAAAATCGCCCGCAACATGCATTCCGCGTTGATTTAGCGCATAACAAAAGTGTCTATAAATACGGCAGGAAAGTCCACATCGAATATTTGCACGGCGTCACACTTTGCGAGGTGACAGCAAAATAATCCATAAGATTAGCGAATACGGCCTGACGGATTTTGCCGGGGATATCTACTGTTGCTGCATGAATGATTTCTGCATGGAGTAACAGGATGGCAATTGCAATTGGCCTCGACTTTGGTAGTGACTCAGTACGCGCTCTGGCGGTGGAATGCGCCACCGGCGCGGAGCTGGCGGCAAGCGTAGAGTGGTATCCGCGCTGGCAGGAAGGTCTGTTCTGCGATGGGCCGAATAATCGCTTCCGCCATCATCCACGCGATTACATTGAATCTATGGAATCAGCGTTGAATAGCGTACTGGCGGCATTAAGCGCAGAGCAGCGCGCGGCGGTCGTCGGGATCGGCGTCGACAGCACCGGTTCAACCCCGGCGCCTATTGACGCCGACGGCAACGTGCTGGCGCTGCGCGAAGAATTCGCCGACAACCCGAACGCCATGTTCGTGCTGTGGAAAGATCATACCGCGGTGGAAGAAGCAGAAGCCATCACTCGCCTGTGCCACATGCCGGGCAAAGAAGATTACTCGCGCTATATTGGCGGTATCTACTCCAGCGAATGGTTTTGGGCCAAGATCCTTCACGTCACCCGTGAAGATAGCGCCGTCGCCCAGGCCGCCGCCTCGTGGATTGAACTCTGCGACTGGGTACCCGCCCTGCTTTCCGGCACCACCCGCCCGCAGGATATCCGCCGCGGCCGCTGCAGCGCTGGGCATAAATCGCTGTGGCATGAAAGCTGGGGCGGCCTGCCGCCGGCCAGTTTCTTCGACGAACTTGATCCGATTATTAACCGCCACCTTGCCTGGCCGCTATTTCGCGACACCTGGACCGCGGATCTCCCGGTCGGCAACCTGACCGCCGAGTGGGCGCAGCGTCTCGGCCTGCCGGAGACGGTGGTTATTTCCGGCGGCGCTTTCGACTGCCATATGGGCGCGGTCGGCGCCGGGGCGCAGCCTAACGCGCTGGTGAAAGTCATCGGCACCTCGACCTGCGACATCCTGATCGCCGATAAACAGAGCGTCGGTAACCGTACGGTTAAAGGCATCTGCGGCCAGGTTGACGGCAGCGTGGTACCGGATTTCATCGGTATGGAGGCCGGGCAGTCCGCTTTCGGCGATATCTATGCCTGGTTCGGTCGTATCCTCGGCTGGCCGCTGGAACAGCTGGCCCAGCAGCATCCGGAGCTGCGCGAACAAATCAAAGCCAGCCAAAAACAGTTACTGCCAGCGCTCACTGAAGCCTGGGCGACCAACCCGTCTCTCGATCACCTGCCGGTGGTGCTGGACTGGTTCAACGGCCGCCGCACGCCAAACGCCAACCAGCGCCTGAAAGGGGTGATTACCGATCTTAATCTCGCCACCGATGCGCCGGCGCTGTTCGGCGGGCTGATCGCCGCCACCGCCTTCGGCGCGCGCGCCATTATGGAATGCTTCACCGATCAGGGTATCCCGGTCAATAACGTCATGGCGCTGGGCGGCATCGCGCGCAAGAACCCGGTCATCATGCAGGCCTGCTGCGACGTGCTCAATCGTCCGCTGCAGATTGTCGCCTCCGATCAATGCTGCGCGCTGGGCGCCGCCATCTTCGCCGCCGTCGCCGCCGGGGTTTATCAGGATATTCCCGCCGCGCAGCGCAACATGGCAAGCGAGGTAGAAAGCACCCTGCAGCCGCGCCCGCAGCAGGCGCAACGTTTCGAACAACTGTATCAGCGCTACCAGCAGTGGTCGGCTAGCGCAGAACAACACTATCTCCCTTCGGCTGCAAAGGCGGAAAACGCCCCGCAATCTCAGGCAGCGCTCACCCATTAAGGATACGAAAATGACGATTTTTGATAACTATGAAGTGTGGTTCGTAATTGGCAGCCAGCACCTGTATGGCCAGGAAACCCTGCGCCAGGTGACGAAACACGCCGAACATGTGGTGAATAGCCTGAATACGGAAGCGAAACTGCCGTGCAAACTGGTGCTGAAACCGCTCGGCACCACGCCGGATGAAATTACCCATATCTGCCGTGATGCCAACTACGATGACAAGTGCGCCGGGCTAGTGGTCTGGCTGCATACCTTCTCGCCGGCCAAAATGTGGATCAACGGCCTGACTATCCTCAACAAACCGCTGCTGCAGTTCCATACCCAGTTCAACGCCTCCCTACCGTGGGACAGCATTGATATGGACTTTATGAACCTCAACCAGACCGCGCACGGCGGCCGCGAATTCGGCTTTATCGGCGCGCGGATGCGCCAGCAGCACAGCGTGGTAACCGGCCACTGGCAGGATAAAGACGCTCACCAACGCATCGGCGCGTGGATGCGTCAGGCGGTCTCTAAACAAGATACCCGCCATCTGAAAGTCTGCCGCTTCGGCGATAACATGCGCGAAGTGGCGGTAACCGACGGCGATAAAGTGGCGGCGCAGATTAAATTCGGCTTCTCGGTCAATACCTGGGCGGTCGGCGATCTGGTACAGGTGGTCAACGGTATCAGCGACGGCGAGATCAACGCGCTGGTCGATGAGTACGAAAGCAGCTACCGCCTGACGCCAGCGGCGCAGGTTCACGGCGATAAGCGCCAGAACGTGCTGGATGCCGCGCGCATCGAGCTGGGGATGAAGCGCTTCCTCGAACAGGGCGGCTTCCACGCCTTCACCACCACTTTCGAAGATCTGCACGGCCTGAAACAGCTACCGGGTCTCGCCGTACAGCGCCTGATGCAGCAGGGCTACGGCTTTGCCGGCGAAGGCGACTGGAAAACCGCCGCTCTGCTACGCATCATGAAAGTGATGTCGACCGGTCTGCAGGGCGGCACCTCCTTTATGGAGGATTACACCTACCACTTCGAGAGCGGCAACGATCTGGTGCTGGGCTCGCATATGTTGGAAGTGTGTCCGACTATCGCCACCGCCGAGAAGCCAATCCTCGACGTCCAGCCGCTGGGGATCGGCGGTAAAGCCGATCCGGCGCGCCTGATCTTCAATACCCAAACCGGCCCGGCGATCGTCGCCAGCCTGATCGATTTAGGCGACCGCTACCGTCTGCTGGTCAACACCATTGAAACCGTACCGACGCCGCACGACCTGCCGAAGCTGCCGGTGGCCAACGCCCTGTGGCAGGCCCAGCCGGACCTGCGTACCGCCTCGGAAGCCTGGATCATCGCCGGCGGCGCGCACCATACCGTCTTCAGCCATGCGCTGACCCTCGAGGATATGCGCCAGTTTGCTGAGCTGCAGGATATCGAGCTGACCGTCATCGACAATGATACCCGCCTGCCGGCGTTCAAAGACGCGCTGCGCTGGAATGAAGTTTATTACGGCAGCAAACGCTAAGCGCACAAGCAGAATGCCCGATGACAATCCGCTCATCGGGCAGGGAGAACAAGATGTTAGAAGATCTCAAACGCCAGGTGCTGGAGGCCAACTTAGCGCTGCCGCAGCATAATCTGGTGACCTTAACCTGGGGCAACGTTAGCGCCGTCGATCGCGACAAAGGCGTTCTGGTTATCAAGCCCTCCGGCGTGGATTATAGCGTGATGACCGCCGACGATATGGTGGTGGTCAGCCTGGAAAGCGGCGATGTGGTGGAAGGAAGTAAGAAACCCTCGTCCGATACCCCGACGCATCGCCTGTTGTACCAGGCATTCCCGACGCTGGGCGGCATTGTGCATACCCATTCGCGCCACGCCACCATCTGGGCGCAGGCCGGGCAATCTATTCCGGCGACCGGCACCACCCACGCCGACTATTTTTATGGCCCGGTCCCCTGCACCCGGTTAATGACCGATGCGGAGATCAACGGCGAATATGAGTGGGAAACCGGCAACGTGATCGTCGAAACCTTCCGTCAGCGGGAAATCGACCCGGCGCAAATGCCCGGCGTGCTGGTCCACTCCCACGGGCCGTTCGCGTGGGGTAAAAACGCCGAGGACGCAGTGCACAACGCCATTGTGCTGGAAGAGATCGCCTACATGGGCATTTTCTGCCGCCAGCTGGCGCCGCAGCTGCCGGATATGCAGCAGACGCTGCTCGATAAGCACTATCTGCGCAAGCACGGGGCCAAAGCCTACTACGGCCAATAGCGGCCGCTGCCGCTGGTTGGGCCATGTTGTAGATACTGTTCTCGGTTTACAACTGTTTTGGTCCGGGAAAAACGTGTGTTTTGTGTTAATTCAGAGCACATTACGCTCCCGGGCTCTGGCCACCAGCACCGGCAGTTTCAGCCAGCGTAGTGAATAAGTTAACCCCTGGTCGCACGGACTGTAGGCCGGATAAGGCGCAGCCGCCATCCGGCGCAAAGCGGCACCTGATCCGCGGATATTGCCCGGCGGCGCTGCGCTTGCGCGGGCCTACAGATCGCATGCCGGGCGTAGATACGGTTATCGGTTTGCAACTTTTTAGCCTGAGAAAAGCGTTTACACCATGTCGCTTCAGAGGATATTGCGCTCCCGGTTAATTTTTCTGCAATATGTTTTCC
>CABUCP010000030.1 GCA_902490055.1 uncultured Klebsiella sp.
GGTAAATTTGATAATATTGCTACAAGAATAGAAGAAGACAGGCCCATTCATGATTCTGATAATTTATTCGCATCCCTATCCGCATCATTCGCATGCGAATAAGCGGATGCTTGAACAAGCAGGGACGCTTGAAGGCGTAGAGATACGCTCCCTCTATGAGCTCTATCCCGACTTCAACATTGATATCGCCGCCGAGCAGGCGGCGCTGGCGCGCGCCGATCTGGTTATCTGGCAGCATCCGATGCAGTGGTACAGCGTGCCGCCGCTGTTCAAGCTGTGGATGGATAAAGTGCTATCCCACGGCTGGGCGTATGGCCATAACGGCATTGCGCTGCACGGCAAATCGCTAATGTGGGCGGTCACTACCGGCGGCGGCGAAAGTCATTTCGATATCGGTTCATTCCCGGGCTTTGACACACTCTCACAGCCGCTGCAGGCGACCGCGCTGTACTGTGGGATGACATGGCTACCGCCGTTTGCCATGCACTGCACCTTTGTCTGCGACGATGAAACGCTGCAAGCGCAGGCCCGTCATTACCGTCAACGTTTAATCGAATGGCAGGAGGCCCACAACAATGGATAGCCATACGCTAATACAGGCGCTGATTTATCTTGGATCCGCGGCGCTTATCGTGCCGATTGCCGTGCGTCTGGGGCTGGGGTCGGTGCTGGGGTATCTGATTGCCGGCTGCATTATTGGTCCGTGGGGGCTGCGGCTGGTTACCGATGCCGAGTCGATTCTGCACTTTGCGGAAATCGGCGTGGTGCTGATGCTGTTTGTTATTGGCCTTGAGCTGGATCCGCAGCGCTTGTGGAAGCTGCGCGCTTCGGTATTTGGCGGCGGCGCGCTGCAGATGGTGGCGTGCGGCGCGTTTATTGGTTTGTTTTGCATGCTGCTCGGCCTGCGCTGGCAGGTGGCGGAACTGATTGGCATGACGCTGGCGCTATCGTCGACGGCGATTGCGATGCAGGCGATGAACGAGCGTAACCTGACGGTGACCCAACTGGGGCGTAGCGCTTTTGCGGTATTGCTGTTCCAGGATATCGCGGCGATCCCATTAGTGGCGATGATCCCGCTGCTGGCAGCCAGCGGCGGCTCGACTACGCTTGCCGCGTTTGCGTTGTCGGCGCTGAAAGTCGCCGGCGCGCTGGCGCTGGTGGTGCTGTTAGGGCGTTACTTGACCCGCCCGGTGCTGCGCTTCGTTGCCCGCTCCGGCCTGCGCGAGGTATTCAGCGCCGTGGCCCTGTTCCTGGTCTTCGGCTTCGGACTGCTGCTGGAAGAAGTTGGGCTATCGATGGCGATGGGGGCGTTTCTTGCCGGGGTGCTGCTGGCGAGCTCGGAATATCGTCACGCGCTGGAGAGCGATATCGAACCGTTTAAAGGGCTGCTGCTGGGGCTGTTCTTTATCGGCGTCGGCATGTCTATCGACTTCGGTACGTTAGTGACTCATCCACTGCGCATCTTGATCCTGCTGGTCGGTTTCCTGGTGATTAAAGCCGTGATGCTATGGCTCATTGCTAAGCCGCTGGGCGTGCCGCGCGCGCAGCGCCGCTGGTTTGCCGTGCTACTGGGGCAGGGCAGTGAGTTTGCCTTTGTGGTTTTCGGCGCCGCGCAGATGGCTGACGTGTTGGATAGCGAGTGGGCAAAAGCGCTGACCCTGGCGGTAGCGCTGTCGATGGCGGCAACGCCGATTCTGTTGGTGCTGTTGACCCGCATGGATAAATCCGCCAGCGGGCAGGAGCGGGAAGCTGACGAGATTGATGAAGAGCAGCCGCGAGTGATTGTCGCCGGTTTCGGTCGCTACGGGCAGATCGCCGGTCGTATGTTGCTCTCCAGCGGCGTTAAAATGGTGATCCTTGACCATGACCCTGACCACGTCGATACGCTGCGCAAGTTTGAGATGAAGGTGTTTTACGGCGATGCCACGCGAGTGGATTTGCTGGAGTCGGCGGGGGCGGCGAAGGCGGAAGTGTTGATTAACGCTATCGACGATCCTCAGGCGAGTCTGCAGCTGGTGGAGCTGGCGAAAGAGCACTTCCCGCATCTGCAGATCATTTCGCGCGCCCGCGATGTCGATCACTACATTCAGCTGCGTCAGGCTGGGGTAGAAGCGCCGGAACGCGAGACCTTCGAGTCGGCGTTGAAAAGCGGCCGCATGACCCTGGAAGCGCTGGGACTGGGCGCTTATGAGGCACGTGAACGCGCCGATCTGTTCCGTCGCTTCAACCAGCAGATGGTCGAAGAGATGGTGGCGATGGCGGCAAATGATGCGGCGTCCCGCGTGGCGGTGTACAAACGTACCAGCGACATGCTGACCGGTATCATCAACGAAGATCGTAATCATCTACAGCAGGTGCAGCGCCATGGTTGGCAGGGAACCGAAGAAGGGCGACATACCGGGGACCTGCGCGATGAACCGGAAAGTAAGCCATCTGCCTGAATAAGTTGATAAATGTTACGTAAACTTTACAGCTAACATTTTGTTTTCAATTTAGTTCCCGATCTGGCGGCTCACGGGCCTTACGTGGGCTTGCCAGCAAATCGGAAAATTTTCTTATTCTTTACTCTTCGTCCAGTCGACGAAGTATTACGCTTTCCGTATAGTGGCGGCAATTTTTTGCATTCGGGAAATTTTCAATGATTAGTCTGATTGCGGCGTTAGCTGTAGATCGCGTAATTGGTATGGAAAACGCCATGCCATGGGACTTACCTGCCGATCTCGCCTGGTTTAAACGTAACACCTTAAACAAGCCGGTCGTGATGGGGCGCCTGACCTGGGAATCTATCGGTCGCCCGTTGCCAGGACGTAAAAACATCGTTATCAGCAGTAAGCCGGGCAGCGACGATCGCGTGCAGTGGGTGAAGTCTGTTGATGAAGCGATTGCCGCCTGCGGCGACGCGGAAGAGATTATGGTTATCGGCGGCGGCCGCGTTTACGAGCAGTTCCTGCCGAAAGCGCACAAGCTCTACCTGACCCATATCGATGCGGAAGTGGAAGGCGATACCCATTTCCCGGATTACGATCCGGATGAGTGGGAATCGGTGTTCAGCGAATTTCACGATGCTGACGCGCAGAACTCCCACAGCTACTGCTTCGAGATTCTCGAACGCCGTTAAGCGGTGACAGCGTATATTAAAAAACCCCGGTCGCGTCAGGCGTGACCGGGGTTTTGTTTTATTGGGAATATCCCGGCTACCGTTCGGTACGGGCCGTAGATACTGTTATCGGTTGGCAACTATTTTTGTCCAGGAAAAACATGTGTTTTGTGTTAATTCAGAGCACATTGCGCTCCCGAAATGTCTTCTGCGTTATGTCTTTCATAGCGCAGGGAGCGCACAGGAGGCGGCGCGTTGCGCCTTGTCTGGGCTACCAAACTGCACAGTACTGTAGCCCCGGTAAGCGGTAGCGCCACCGGGGATTTTGAGGCCACCAACACCGGTAGTTTCAGCCAGCGTGGTGAATACATTAAAGGCAGGTCGCACGAACGGTAGGCCGGATAAGGCGCAGCCGCCATCCGGCGCAAAAGCGGCTCCTGATCAGCGGATATTGCCCGGCGGCGCTGCGCTTGCGCGGGCCTACGGACCGGGGCCGTTGGCAAATTTATTGTCGCATGTAGCGGGTAGCCCGGATAAGGCGCTGTGCGCCGCCATCCGGGACCGGCTCAGGAGGCGACGGCTTCGCCTTCGTCGGGATTTTTCTGCCGGTTTGAGCGTTGGGTGAAGTACGTTTTATCTTCCCAGCGCAGGCAGGTGAGGTCGCCGCCCCAGCAGCAGCCCGTATCCAGCCCGTAAATGCCTTCCGGCGTACCGCGGCCTTCCAGCGAGGCCCAATGGCCAAAAGCGATGCTGTACTCGCGGGAAACCGGGCCGGGAATGGCGAACCAGGGCTTCAGCGGCGCAGGCGCGTCTTCCGGCGCTTCTTTGCTGTACATATCCAACTGGCCGTTCGGGAAGCAGTAGCGCATACGGGTGAAGGCATTAGTGATAAAGCGCAGGCGCGCCAGACCGCTAAGCTCGGTGCTCCAGTGGTTCGGCATATCGCCGTACATCGCATCGAGGAAGAACGGGTAGGAGTCGCTGGCCAGCACGGCTTCAACATCGCGCGCGCACTGTTTAGCGGTTTCCAGATCCCATTGCGGTGTAATACCCGCGTGGGCCATCACCAGCTTTTTCTCTTCGTCGATCTGCATCAGCGGCTGACGGCGCAGCCAGTTGAGGAGCTCGTCGGCGTCCGGCGCTTCCAGCAGAGGTGTTAATCGATCCTTTGGTTTGTTGCGGCTAATCCCCGCAAACACCGCCAGCAGGTGCAGATCGTGGTTGCCCAGCACGATACGCACGCTATCGCCGAGCATTTTGACGAAACGCAGTACTTCCAGAGACCCCGGGCCGCGGGCGACCAGGTCGCCGGTGAGCCACAGCGTATCCGTATCAGGGTTAAATTCCACCTGCTCTAATAACGCGATCAGTTCATCGTAGCAACCGTGAACGTCGCCAATAAGGTATGTAGCCATTGTTTTAATGTATGAGCGTTGGGACAGCGAGACGGAAGACAGGGATCTCGATATGGAACGGCACGCCGTTGCTATCGATCATTTCATAATGACCCTGCATGGTGCCCAGCGGCGTTTCGATAACCGCGCCGCTGGTGTATTGATACTCTTCGCCGGCAGGGATGTGCGGCTGTTCGCCGACCACCCCTTCACCCTGGACTTCCGTCTCGCGACCGTGCCCATTGGTGATTAGCCAGTAGCGGCCGAGAAGCTGAACCTGACTCCGCCCCAGGTTGCGAATGGTAACGGTGTAAGCGAAAACGTAGCGCTCCTCTTCCGGGGAAGATTGCGATTCGATATAGACGCTTTGTACCTGAACGCAAACACGAGGCGAATTGATCATGGTTAGCTCTCCTTCGAAGGCAGATTGTTGGATAACCAGTTGGCCATCTTACAATACTGCTCTACAGAAATATTTTCCGCACGTACCGCCGGGTCAACGCCCAGCTCCGTCAGCACTTCAACGCTAAACAGGTTGCCGAGACTATTACGAATCGTCTTGCGGCGCTGGTTGAAGGCTTCGGTGGTGATGCGGCTCAGCACGCGGATATCCTTCACCGGATACGGCATGTTGCGGTGCGGCACCAGGCGTACGACGGCGGAATCCACTTTTGGCGGCGGCGTAAAGGCGGTCGGCGGCACTTCAAGTACCGGGATCACCTGGCAGTAGTACTGCGCCATAACGCTTAATCGACCATACGCCTTACTGTTCGGCCCGGCAACCAGACGATTCACCACTTCCTTCTGCAGCATAAAGTGCATATCGGCAATGGCATCAGTATAGCTGAACAGGTGGAACATCAGCGGCGTGGAGATGTTGTACGGCAGGTTGCCGAAGACGCGCAGCGGTTGGCCGATTTTCTCCGACAGTTCGCCGAAGTTCATGGTCATCGCATCCTGCTGGTAAATCGTCAGCTTCGGCCCGAGGAACGGATGCGTCTGCAGGCGGGCCGCCAGATCGCGGTCAAGTTCGATAACGGTGAGCTGGTCGAGGCGTTCGCCGACCGGTTCGGTCAGCGCGGCAAGACCCGGGCCGATCTCGACCATGGCCTGGCCTTTCTGTGGATTGATGGCCGAGACAATGCTGTCGATCACGAACTGATCGTTGAGAAAGTTTTGCCCGAAGCGTTTACGGGCTAAATGGCCCTGATGGACTCGATTATTCATTGGGTATTAACAATCATTTTGATGGCGAGATTAAGCGCCGTGATAAAACTGCCGACGTCCGCTTTTCCCTGACCGGCTAATTCCAGCGCGGTACCGTGGTCAACGGAGGTACGAATAAAAGGTAAACCGAGCGTAATATTCACGCCACGGCCAAAGCCCTGGTATTTTAGCACGGGCAGGCCCTGATCGTGGTACATCGCGAGCACCGCATCGGCATTATCGAGATATTTTGGCTGGAAAAGGGTATCCGCAGGCAGCGGGCCGCTGAGATTCATGCCCTTTGCACGCATCTCTTCCAGCACTGGGATAATGGTATCTATCTCTTCCGTTCCCATATGGCCGCCTTCGCCGGCGTGGGGATTCAGGCCGCATACCAGCACGTGCGGTTGGGCGATGCCGAATTTATGCCGCAGATCGCTATCAAGGATCGTAATCACTTCACGCAGCAGCTCTGGCGTTATCGCTTCGCTTATTGCTTTCAGCGGCAGATGGGTGGTCGCCAGCGCCACTCGTAGCTCTTCGGTCGCCAGCATCATCACGACTTTGCTGGCATGAGCGCGCTCTTCAAAGAACTCGGTATGGCCGGTAAAGGCGATACCGGCATCATTGATATTGCCTTTATGCACCGGCCCGGTAATCAGCGCCGCGAATTCGCCGTTGAGGCAGCCGTCGCAGGCGCGCGCCAGCGTTTCTACCACGTAAGCGCCATTCTCCACATTCAGCGCGCCCGGTTGCACAGGTGCGTTGAGGGCGATGGGAAGCAGAGTCAGGGTGCCCGCGCGCTGCGCTTGCGGCGGACGTGATGGATCGTAGGGAAGGAGCGATAAAGGAAGACCGAGCTGGCGGGCTCGGTCCGTTAACAGGTCGCCATCGGCGCAAATCACCAGCTCAACCGGCCAGTCGCGCTGCGCAAGCTCGGCGACAAGGTCGGGACCAATCCCTGCGGGTTCGCCGGGAGTGATAACAACACGTTGCATAGAAACTTTCCTTCGGGCCGTTTGCTGCCCGGCTGCGCAGTCACCCCAGCCGTAGCTGGGGGGACCGGTCTATCGCCTCAATACGTCATCATGACGCTGAGGAGCGGAGCGTTAGTTGCTCAGAATCTTCACGTAAGCGCTGGCGCGCTGTTCCTGCATCCAGGTCGCCGCTTCTTCAGAGAATTTGCGATTCATCAGCATGCGGTAAGCACGGTCTTTCTGCGCCGCGTCGGTTTTGTCGACGTTACGGGTATCCATCAGCTGAATCAGGTGCCAGCCGAAGGAGGAGTGTACTGGAGCGCTGGTCTGGCCTTTGTTGAGGCGCATCAGGGCATCGCGGAACGCCGGATCGAAGATATCAGGCGTTGCCCAGCCTAAGTCGCCGCCCTGGTTGGCGGAACCCGGATCCTGGGAAAACTCTTTCGCTGCTTTATCGAAAGTCGTTTTACCGCTCTTAATATCAGCCGCGATCTGTTCCAGCTTCGCCTGCGCCTGCGCGTCGTTCATGATCGGCGACGGTTTCAGCAGAATGTGACGGGCATGAACTTCGGTGACGGAGATGCTCTGGCTGCCGCCGCGCAAATCGTTCACTTTGAGGATATGGAAGCCAACGCCGGAACGAATCGGGCCGACAATGTCGCCTTTCTTCGCGGTACTTAGCGCCTGAGCAAAGATGCCCGGCAGCTCCTGAATACGACCCCAGCCCATCTGGCCGCCTTTCAGCGCCTGCTGGTCCGCGGAGAAGGTGATCGCCAGTTTGCCGAAGTTAGCGCCGCTACGGGCCTGTTCGACAACCGACTTCGCCTGCTCTTCCGCTGCCGCAACCTGATCGGAGGACGGGTTTTCCGGCAGCGCGATCAGGATGTGGCTCAGGTTCAGCTCGGTGCTGGCATCATTCTGATCGCCAATCTGTTTAGCCAGCGATTCAACTTCCTGCGGCAGCACGGTGATGCGGCGACGCACTTCGTTGTTACGAACTTCTGAAATCAGCATCTCTTTGCGGATCTGGTTGCGGTAGGTATTGTAGTTGATACCTTCGTAAGCCAGACGGCTACGCATCTGATCCATGGTCATGTTGTTCTGCTTAGCGATGTTGCCAATCGCCTGGTCGAGCTGATCGTCGCTGACTTTCACGCCCATTTTCTGACCCATCTGCAGCACGATCTGGTCCATGATCAGCCTTTCGAGGATCTGATGACGCAGGGTTGCGTCATCCGGCAGCTGCTGCCCCGCCTGACCGGCGTTCAGCTTCACCGACTGCATCAGGCCATCGACGTCGCTTTCCAGAACGACGCCATTATTGACGACAGCCGCTACTTTATCGACCACCTGCGGGGCGGCGAAACTGGTATTCGCGATCATGGCGATACCGAGAAGCAGCGTTTTCCAGTTCTTCATACTTTTTCCATTTCAATTAACCGCAAATGCGGATTACGTTTTAAACCAGATGCCTTACAGGGAGCTCTGGTACGGCAAAATGTTCGAACGCAGCATCTGCTGGGTGCCGAGACCGTAGTTGGAGCTCAGACCGCGCAGTTCGATGTTGATACCGAAGGTGTTGTCGTATTTGCTCTCGCCGCCGTTGTTGTTATCCCAGCCGTTGATCTTACGTTCGTAGCCAAGGCGGATAGCGTAGCAGCAAGAGTTGTACTGCACCCCTAACATCTGGTTAGCCGCTTTTTTGGTATTGGTATCAAAGTAGTACGCGCCGACCACCGACCAACGATCGACAATTGGCCAACTGGCGGTCATACCTACCTGAGAAATACCCTCTTTATACTGCTGAGCGGTGGAATATGAAGGCAGCGTTGCCTGAATATACTCCGGACTTGCGTAACGGTAGTTCAATTGTACTAAGCGGTTTTCGTCGCGACGGTATTCAATGGTTCCGCTGCCGGTAGCGACGTTATCCAGACGTGTATCGTACTGAATTCCCCCGCGTAAACCCCAGTCATCGGAGATGCGCCAGTAAGTGTCGCCGGCCCATACCAGTGAACCCGTTGTGTCGTTATTCTCCCAGTTGATGTTATCCGCACCGGTACGAGACTCGGTGAAATAGTAGATTTGACCAACGGAAATATTAAAACGTTCAACGGCCGCGTCATCATATACGCGAGATGTGAGGCCGGTAGTGACCTGGTTTGCTGACGCGATACGGTCCAGGCCGCTATAGGAGCGGTCGCGGAACAGGCCGCTATAGTCAGATTGCAGCAGGGTGGAGTCGTAGGCGCCGATATGGCTCTGGTCGCGATACGGGATATACAGGTACTGCATACGCGGTTCCAGCGTCTGGGTATACCCTTCCTGCATATCGCGCTCGAAGACCATTTTGCCGTCGATTTTGAACTCTGGCATCACGCGGTTAACGGAATCTTTGTAATCAGTACCGTTGGCCGCGTTGTACTTATCGAGATTGCTCTGCTGATAGTGTGTTGCCAGCAGCTTCGCCTCGGTATTGATGCTACCCCAGCCGTTGGATAGCGGCAGGTTGATGGTGGGTTCAACGTGCAGACGCGTCGCTTCCGGCATATCGCTATTGGTATTGACGAAATGCACTGCCTGGGCATAGAGGTGCGTATCGAATGGGCCGACATCATTCTGGTAGGCATTAATATCCAGCTGTGGTACTGCGGCGTATGAGTTACTTGAGCTACGGTCAAAGACCTGGAACTGTTTGGTCGACACGGTGGCGTCGAAGTTCTGGTTAACGTAACCGGCGCTGAATTTCTGCGTCGCATAGCCGTCGGTACTGGAGCCGTACTTGGAGCTAAAGTCGTTAAAGTAATCCGGGTCGCTGACTTTGGTGTAGTCGGCATTCAGACGCCATACCTGATCGATAACACCGGAGTGGTTCCAGTAGAACATCCAGCGACGGCTGTTGCTGTCGTTGGAGTGATCGTCTTCATAGACTTTGTCAGACGGCAGATAGTCGAATTCGAACAAACCCGTACCCGCTTGAGTGAGGTAGCGGAATTCGTTTTCCCACATCACGCCGCCGCGTTTATTCATATAATGCGGGGTGATGGTGGCGTCAAAGTTCGGCGCGATGTTCCAGTAATAAGGCAGCGAGAACTCTACGCCGTTTTTGGTGCTGTATTTGGCGTTCGGGATCAGGAAACCGGAACGACGCTTATCGCCAACCGGCAACTGCAGATACGGGCTGTAGAAGATAGGCACTGAGCCGAGCTTAAAGCGCGCATTCCAGATTTCAGCGACCTGCTCTTCGCGGTCGTGGATGACTTCGCTGCCGACGACGCTCCAGGTGTCAGAACCCGGCAGACAGGAGGTAAAGCTGCCGTTTTCCAGAATGGTATAGCGGTTTTCACCGCGCTGTTTCATCAGGTCAGCGGTGCCGCGCCCCTGACGACCGACCATCTGATAGTCGCCCTGCCAGACGTTGGTATCTTTGGTGTTCAGGTTTGACCACGCCTTCGGCCCTTTCAGGATGACCTGGTTGTCGTCGTAATGAACGTTGCCAAGCGCATCAACGGTACGCACCGGCTGCGGTTGCCCCGCCGGCTGCTGTTGATGCAACTGCACCTCGTCAGCCTGCAGGCGGCTGTTTCCCTGATTAATATCCACATTGCCGGTAAATACGGCGTTATCAGGGTAGTTGCCTTTCGCATGATCGGCGTCAATCGTCACCGGCTGATCGTTAGGCTTCCCTTCAACGAGGGGACGATTATAGCTTGGCACGCCAAGCATACATTGCGTGGCGAGATCGGCGGCCATGCCTTGTTGGCTATACAAGGCGCTGGCGATCATGGTGGCCAGGAGGCTGGGAATACGTTTTTTCATACGTTTTATTTGTTGTTCCGTCATCTTGTGGCAGCGGCTTGCAAACGGTCAGAGCCTAACGTACTCATCTTAATCGCGCTAGTCTTAATCCGCTCGTTTCGTTTCTGAGCGTTAGGCACCGTGTAGAATGGCGAGTATGATAAAGCAAATTATAGGCGATGTCCCACATGACCGTGGCGTCAACGCTTGGTAACGTGCGGTCAGATATAGCTTAACGGGTAGCAGACAGATTGGGGAGTCTATGCAGTATTTGGGTAAAGTGATTGGTGTAGCGGTCGCATTATTGATGGGCGGCGGCTTTTGGGGCGTCGTGCTCGGCTTATTAGTGGGGCATATGTTTGACCGCGCTCGTAGCCGTCGTCTGAATTTATTTGCCAACCAGCAAGAGCGGCAGTCGTTGTTCTTTTCCACCACTTTTGAAGTGATGGGGCATTTGACTAAATCGAAAGGGCGCGTGACGGAAGCCGATATTCATGTGGCGAACGTGCTAATGGACCGTATGAACCTGCACGGCGAGTCGCGCACGGCGGCACAGCAGGCTTTTCGCGCCGGGAAGGCTGATAATTATCCGCTGCGCGAGAAAATGCGCCAGCTGCGCAGCGTCTGTTTCGGTCGCTTTGATTTAATTAGGATGTTTCTGGAAATTCAGTTGCAGGCAGCCTTCGCTGACGGCGAATTACACCCTAACGAACGCGAAGTACTGTTTGTCATTGCCGATGAGCTCGGTATCTCCCGCGCCCAGTTTGAACAGTTCTTGCGCATGATGCAGGGCGGCGCGCAGTTCGGCGGCGGTTCGCAGCAGCAATCCTACGGTCAACATGGCGGTAATGCCGGCTGGCAGCAGGCGCAGCGTGGGCCGACGCTTGAAGACGCCTGCAACGTGCTCGGCGTTAAGCCGACCGATGATGCGGCAACCGTCAAACGCGCTTATCGCAAGCTAATGAGCGAGCATCATCCGGATAAGCTGGTGGCGAAAGGTCTGCCGCCGGAGATGATGGAGATGGCGAAGCAAAAAGCGCAGGAAATCCAGAAAGCCTGGGAACTGATTAAAGAGCAGCGCGGCTTCTAAACGCCGCGGCCGGCTTCTCCCTGCCGGGGAGAAGCCTTAGCTCGCGCCGCGCGCCCGCCGGTACATTCGCCGCGGGTGGCCAATCTTGCCGTACAGCATTTCCACTTCCAGAAAACCCACCTCCACGCAGTGCTCGAGATAACGACGGGCGGTCGTTTTGCTGAGCCCCGTTTCGCTCACCACTTCGTCAACCGAAAAGCAGTGCGCTTCTCGACCGTTAAACAGATTCTGTACCAGCGCCAGCGTTTTTTCTTCGATGCCTTTGCTGCCGTTATCGGCGCGGAAATTTTTTGCCTGTAGTTGATACAGAGAATCGACGTTTTGCTGGTCGACGATTTTCCATTCGCGCTGCTGGTCGTAAAACTGAATAAAGCGCTCCAGCGACTGACTCAGGCGCTTCCATGATACGGGTTTGAGAATATAGTCAAAGGCGCCATTGCGGATAGCCAGGCTACAGGTCTCCATATCGCTGGCGGCGGTGATAAAAATCACCGAGCAGTTGGCGTTGGCCAGAATCGGATCGGTCATCAACGTGACCCCTTTACCGTCCGGTAAATAGTTATCCAGCAGTACCAGCTGCGGCGGTCTGGCGTTGAGCAACTGCCGCGCCTGAGAGAGCGACGCGGCCATGCCGGTCAGCCGCATGCGCGGGTGTTTCTGAATGAGCTCGGCGTGCAGGCGGGCCAGCTCGTTTTCATCTTCGATGATCAGCACATCGACCAGGTCATGATGCATTGTTGGCCTCCGGTTGCGGATGGGCGGGCGGGTCTGCGGGAATAAACAAGGTGAATATCGTTCCACGCGGCGCGTTATCGGCGACCTCGATCGTACCGCCAGCCTGAGTGACATAATGTTCAATAAGATACAGCCCAATCCCGTGATCGCCACGCGTTTTCGTGGTCACTCCGCGCTCAAAAATACGTTCCCGGATATCCGGACGAATCCCGACGCCGCGGTCGGCCACTTCAATCATTAGCTCACGGGCATTGAGCTGAATCAGCACCTCGATCGGGTCGTGCGGCAGCTCGGCGCGCTGGGTTGCTTCGATGGCGTTATCCAGCAGGTTGCCGATGATGGAGATAAGCTCGGATTCCATTAGCGACGGCAGCGGGCGGTCAATGCGGCAGGCCGGGTCAAAACTCAGCTCGACGCCTTTTTCATAGGCGCGGGTGGCTTTACCGAGCAGCAGGCCGCAAAGCGTCGGCGAGCGGAAGCGCGAAGAGATAAAGTCCAGCAGCTCCTGGGCATGTTCCGACTGCGCCTGAATATAGCGAATGGCTTCGTCGTAGTGGCCCATATGCAGCAGGCCGGAGAGGGTGGTCATGCGATTGAGCTGCTCGTGGCGCATAATGCGCAGGTTATCGACGTAGCGTTTCACCTGGCTAAGCTGAGCGGTGAGGGCGTTGATTTCATCGCGGTCGCGGAAGGTAATCACCCAGCCCTGTAGCGAGTTTTCCAGCATGATGCGCACCCGGCTGGCGAGCACCGTGAGCTGGTTAAAGCGGCACAGTTCATCATGGGTATCGTTTTCCAGCATCGCGCCGCTGGCGAAGAAAGGCTGCGGCGCGATGACGCTATCGATCGATTTACCGCGCAGCATATGGGCGGGCTGCTTCAGCCCCAGCAGGCTGCGGGCGGCGTGGTTGATTACTTCGATCCGCCGCTGGCTGTCGATAACGATAACTCCCTCAAAAATCGATTCCATCATCGCTTTTTGCTGGCGTACCAGCAGGCCTATCTCCCTTGGCTCCAGTGAAAAAATCTGCTTTTTGATACTGCGAGTAAAATACCAGGAGAAGATAAACAGGGCGATCAGCAGCAGGATGGCGGCGACAAAAATGTTCACCACCTTTTGCACGGTGATGCTGTCGAGATAGCTGGTCAGGTAGCCGACGGAGACAATGCCGATCACTCGCCCGCGCTCATCGACAATCGGTGTTTTACTGCGTAGCGAGACGCCGAGGCCGCCTTTGCGAATGGTGGTGATGGTCTTGCCTTCCAGTACCGCCTGGTTATCGCCGCCGACCAGCCGCGTGCCGACCCATTCCGGGTGCACGGAGTGGAACAGGTGGACGCCTTTATCATCGCCGATGACGATGAAACTGGCGTCGCTGTGGGCGGCGATTTGTTTCATGAAGCTGCCAATTTCCTGCGGGTCATGCAGGCTTACCTGCTGGCGCAAATTGGGCATCAGCGCTATTTCTTCGGCCTGGATTTTCGCCCGGGCGCTCATCTCCTGATACAGCTGGCGGCTGGCGTCGAGATAATAGTAGACGCCCAGCAGGGCGAATAAGATGGAGAAAAACGCCACCAGTGAGACGAACAGCTTAAATTGAAATGAAACTTTCATAGTTATGCGCACAGTATTTGAGATGCGGCAACGATATCGTTATCGGCCAGAAGGAT
>CABUCP010000031.1 GCA_902490055.1 uncultured Klebsiella sp.
AGGGATAAGTCGAAGGCACCACGAAGTGGCGATTTTGGCGGCCAGAGCCCGGGGGTACAGGGGGCGGCGGCGACTGGCCGCCCCCTGTGCGCTCCCTGCGCCATGAGAGACATAACGCAGAAGAAATATCGGGAGCGCAATGTGCTCTGAATTAACACAAAGCACATGTTTTCCCGGACCAAAAAAGTTGCAAACCGATAACAGTATCTACCACGCGTGTAGCGCTTGTAGGCCGGATAAGGCGTTTACGCCGCCATCCGGCAAAAAGTCTACCCCTGCTCGCCCATCAACTGTTTCACCAGCTCGACGCAGCGCAGGAATCGGGCATCGTAGTCCGACTCTTCCACGTGGACAAACTCGATTTCGTTCTCTTTGAGCAGCGACACCAGCAGCGTCTGGAATTCTTTGCGGTCCACGGAACTGCCGAGGCTACGCAGCCCATCGGCCACCCACGGCGTGTTGTTCTCCAGCAGGATCACCAGATCAAAGCGGTATTCATCGATTAACGCCTGCACGAACGGATGCTCACGGCCTTCGTACTTCAGGCAGAACGCCTGAGTGCTGACAAAATCGGTATCGATAAACGCCACCTTATTGGCGTATTTCACTGCAAAATCAATGTACTGCGCATGGCCAAGCGCGATCTTATCGTAATCGGAATACTGCAGCGCCATTTCGTCGCCGCCGAGGTGCGAAAAGACGTAATCGCGGCCATATTCCCAGGCGCTGGTGGTATTGAAGATATTGGCGAGCTTATTCACCAGCGTCGATTTACCGCTCGACTCACCGCCGAGGATAGCGACCGTGCGGACAAAGAACGGTTTTACCTCCGTCGGAATATATTCCCAATAGCGGAAAGGGTTCTCGCGGATCTGGCCGCCGCTGATGCTCATGAAGGTACGCTTAGGATCGATAAGTACGGTTTCGATCCCCAGATGCTCAAGATACTGCGGCGCATCGGCCTCTTCCGAGGTATAGATCCAGTTTGGCTCGATGCCCTTTTCGCTCATGAACGCGCGGATCCCGTGGCTCCAGACGTCCCAACCGTGCGGGTACGGCTCCATCCCCTCTTCGTTGAAGGCATGGATACGAATGTTTTTCTGATACTTAAAGGTCTGTAGCAGCCAGCGCAGACGATCGGGGACCGTTGGCTGCTGCGACATGGCGCTCTCTTCAAACAGCTCGCGGTCGCGAGTGTCGTCATAACCCATGATGATATGCAGCTCATCGACCTGGCTGCAGGCGCGCTGAATCAGGTAAATATGCCCGGTATGCAGCGGGTAAAACTTACCGAAAACCACCCCGACGCTTTTCTGCCGCCGCGGGAATTCAAGGCCGAGGAACCGATGTAAGGCTTCCAGCTTCTGGGCGCTCGGGCTTTTGATTTTCGCGTTCAACAGTTGGCTGAGATAACCCTTGGTCATCCCGCTGGCGTCCGCCACCTGCTGTAGCGTACAACCCTTTTGCTTAATGGCGTTTTTCAGATAGTCGAATGACGACATAATTTAGGCGTGCCTCCTGCAAACTCGGGTTAGATATCCGTCATACCCTGAAGTATGACGGTTATCATTATAGGTCGTCAAAAACGCTGAGCGCATCGGCCAGTTTTTTCACGCCGAAGATCTGCATCCCTTCCGGCGCTTTTTTCGGCACGTTCGCCGCCGGCACGATGGCGCGGCGGAAGCCATGCTTCGCCGCTTCGGAAATACGTTCCTGGCCGCTCGGCACCGGGCGAATTTCACCGGCTAACCCGACTTCACCAAAGACCACCAGGTCCTGCGGCAGCGGCCGGTCGCGCAGGCTGGAGACCATCGCCAGCAGCAGCGCCAGGTCGGCGCTGGTTTCGGTCACTTTCACCCCGCCAACCACGTTGACGAAAACATCCTGATCGGCCATCTGCAGGCCGCCGTGGCGGTGCAGCACCGCCAATAGGATCGCCAGACGGTTCTGCTCCAGCCCCACCGCCACGCGGCGTGGGTTAGACATCATCGAGTGATCGACCAGCGCCTGAATCTCAACCAGCAGCGGGCGCGTGCCTTCCCATACCACCATGACCGAGCTACCGGAGGTGACTTCATCGCCGCGGCTGAGGAAAATAGCCGACGGGTTGCTGACTTCGCGCAGGCCTTGTTCGGTCATAGCAAAGACGCCGAGTTCGTTGACGGCGCCAAAACGGTTTTTGTGGCTGCGCAGGGTACGGAAGCGGGAATCGGCATCGCCGTCCAGCAGCACCGAGCAGTCGATACAGTGCTCAAGCACTTTCGGACCGGCCAGCGAGCCATCTTTCGTGACGTGGCCGACCATTACAATCGCCACGCCGCGGGTTTTAGCAAAGCGCGTCAGATAGGCCGCGGTTTCACGCACCTGCGCAACGCTGCCCGGCGACGACTGAACGTCGGCCATATGCATCACCTGAATGGAGTCGATGACCATCAGCTGCGGTTTTTCTTCATCGGCAATCTGGCAGATCTGTTCAATACTGGTTTCCGACAGCATATTCAGATTCGCCGTCGGCAGCCCGAGACGATGCGCGCGCATCGCCACCTGCTGCAGAGACTCTTCCCCGGTGACGTACAGCGTTTTCATCCCTTCAGCCAGCTTGCAGAGGGTTTGCAGCAGCAGCGTGGATTTCCCCGCGCCGGGGTTACCGCCGATCAGAATGGCGCTGCCCGGTACGACGCCGCCGCCGAGCACGCGGTCAAACTCTTTAAATCCGGTGGAGAAACGCGGCAGCGCCTCAAGGCTGATATCCGACAGCTTCTGCACCTTCGATACGCCGGCGTTACCGGCGTAGCCTGACAGACGCTCGTTTCTCGCCACCTGCGGCGACGCGGCGATGCGCATCTCGGTGATGGTGTTCCAGGCATGACAGGCGCTGCACTGCCCCTGCCAGCGCGGATAATCCGCACCACATTCATTACAGACAAATGCGCGTTTTGGAGCTTTCGCCACGTTAACCTCTTACTTTTGATTCATGCTGCCGGAGAGAATACAGAATACCCCCATCAGGTCAGCGTGGCGGATAGTCACTTCCGCCTGTTCATTCACTTTGGGTTTCGCATGATAGGCAATACCGAGGCCTGCCGCTTTGATCATCGGCAGGTCGTTGGCGCCATCGCCAATCGCTACGGTTTGTGCCGGCGGAATTTCATATTTTTCCGCCAGTTTACGCAGAGTGTTCGCTTTATATTTGGCATCGACGATGTCGCCGATAACATTTCCGGTAAGCTTACCGTCCATGATTTCCAGCTCGTTGGCGAACACCGCGTCGAGATGCAGCTTATCGCGCAGGTACTCGGCAAAGAAGGTAAAACCGCCGGAGGCGATCGCCACTTTCCAGCCCAGCGTTTCCAGCTTCAGCACCAGTTGGGTCAACCCTGGCATCAGCGGCAGCGCCTCACGTACCTGCAACAGGATATTGGCATCGGCGTCTTTTAAGGTGGCGACGCGCTGGCGCAGGCTGGCGGTAAAGTCGAGCTCGCCGCGCATGGCGCGTTCGGTCACTTCCGAGACCAGTTCGCCGGTGCCGGCCAGTTTGGCAATCTCATCGATACACTCGATCTGAATTGCCGTGGAGTCCATATCCATCACCAGCAGGCCCGGTGTACGCAGGTGCGGGATTTTCCCCAATGGCGCAACGTCGAGCCCGGCGTCGTGGGCCAGACGGGTGGCGCGCAGCGTCAGCGAGCCCGCCAGGCGAATAACCTGATAGTCTTCCACGACCCAGGAAGAGACGATCACCAGCGCCGCGCCTAATTCGCGCTGCCACGCCGTCAGCCGACGTTTATCCAGACCGCGACCATAGAGCAGCCAGCCGCTGCGCCCGGCATGATAATCCAACGGCATGACCTCGTCGCCGCTCAGGGAAAGCGGCAACCCAGGCCACAAGGAAACATCTTCGGGCAGGTCGCACCAGGTCAAACTGTTAGGCATTACGGCTCCACATTTCTTCATTCAGGCGAGGAAAAT
The DNA here is from genome assembly GCA_902490055.1 of uncultured Klebsiella sp. GTDB lineage: Bacteria > Pseudomonadota > Gammaproteobacteria > Enterobacterales > Enterobacteriaceae > Klebsiella. The sequence continues at coordinate 3,970 of CABUCP010000031.1, forward strand.
AACGCATGAGGCTACCTTGTAACCAGCGCTTCTGGCAACATTAAGCTGCAAATTTTCAAAGGTGGAATATGGTACGAGCAAAACTGAAATTCCGACTGCATCGCGCCGTCATTGTTCTGATCTGTCTCGCGCTTCTCGTCGCGTTGATGCAGGGCGCCTCGTGGTTCAGTCAGAACAGCCAAAAGCAGCGTAATCCGCAGTTGGAAGAGCTGGCGCGAACGCTGGCGCAGCAGGTTACGCTGAACCTGGCGCCGCTGATGCGCAGCGAAACGCCCGATGAAAAACGGATTACCCGCCTGCTGGAACAACTGACGGATAAAAGCCGGGTGCTCGATGCCGGGGTCTACGACGAACAGGGCGATCTGGTGGCCCGCTCCGGCGAAAGCGTCGACGTGCGCGACAGGCTGGCGCTGGATGGCAAAAAAGCCGGCGGCTACTTTAACCAGCAAATCGTCGAGCCGATCCTCGGCAAAAACGGCCCGGTCGGCTATCTGCGCCTGACGCTGGATACCCATACATTGGCCACCGAGGCGAAACAGGTGGATAATACCACCAATATCTTACGCCTGATGCTGCTGTTGTCGCTGGCCATCGGCGTGGTGCTGACCCGCACGCTGCTGCAGGGCAAACGTACCCGCTGGCAGCAATCGCCCTTCCTGCTTACCGCCAATAAGCCCGTCCAGGACGAAGATAAAGATTAACCAGACAAGGATATCCTATGCCGACGTTACGCCTGCTACTCTCTGACTCCTATGACCCATGGTTTAACCTCGCGGTCGAGGAGTGTATTTTCCGCCAGATGCCCGCCACTCAGCGGGTGCTGTTTCTGTGGCGCAACGCCGACACCGTGGTGATTGGCCGCGCGCAGAACCCGTGGAAGGAGTGCAATACCCGACGCATGGAAGAAGATCACGTGCGGCTGGCCCGCCGCAGCAGCGGCGGCGGCGCGGTATTCCACGACCTCGGCAATACCTGCTTTACCTTTATGGCGGGCAAACCGGAATACGACAAAACCGTTTCTACCGCTATCGTGCTGGCGGCGCTGAATTCGCTTGGCGTGACCGCCGAGGCTTCCGGGCGCAACGATCTGGTCGTGAAAACCGACAATGGCGACCGCAAGGTGTCTGGCTCCGCCTATCGCGAAACGATGGACCGCGGTTTTCATCACGGCACTCTGCTGCTAAACGCCGACTTAAGCCGTCTCGCCAACTATCTTAATCCGGACAAAAAAAAGCTGCAGGCCAAGGGGATTACCTCGGTGCGCGGGCGCGTGGCGAACCTGGTTGAACTGCTGCCGGGCATTACCCATCAGCAAATTTGCGAGGCCATTCAGGAAGCGTTCTTCAGCCATTACGGCGAGCGGGTGGCAGCCGAAGTGATTTCACCGGACAACACGCCGGATCTGCCGAATTTTGCCGAGACCTTCGCCCGCCAGAGCAGCTGGGAGTGGAACTTCGGCCAGGCGCCCGCCTTCTCGCACCTGCTGGACGAGCGCTTTCGCTGGGGCGGCGTCGAACTACATTTTGACGTCGAGAAAGGGCATATCACCCGCGCCCAGGCTTTTACCGATAGCCTGAACCCGGCGCCGCTCGAGGCGTTGGCGGCACGATTAGTCGGTTGTCAGTATCGGGCGGAAATATTACAGCAGCAGTGTGAGGCGCTGCTCGCCGATTTCCCTGAGCAGGAAGCGGAACTGAAAGAACTGTCGGCGTGGATGGCCGGCGCGGTGCGCTGATAAAAAAAGCCGGATGGCGGCTACGCCTTATCCGGCCTACAGATTTGACTCAAGCCCGGTAAACAAAGCGCCACCGGGTTATACCACGCTTACTCCTGGTCGCCCAGCAGCACGGATTCCAACGCGATTTTGATCATATCGTTGAAGGTGGTCTGACGCTCAGCGGCAGTGGTCTGCTCGTGGGTACGGATATGGTCGGAAACGGTGCAGATGGTCAGCGCTTTCGCCCCGAACTCCGCCGCCACGCCGTAGATACCGGCCGCTTCCATTTCCACGCCCAGGATGCCGTATTTTTCCATCACGTCGAACATAGACGGATCCGGCGTATAGAACAGATCAGCGGAGAAGATGTTGCCAACGCGCGCGTCAACGCCCAGCGCTTTGGCTGCGTCTACCGCGTTACGCACCATGCCGAAATCGGCAATCGCCGCGAAGTCGTGGTCTTTGAAACGCAGACGGTTGACTTTAGAGTCGGTGCACGCGCCCATGCCGATAACCACATCACGCAGTTTGACATCTTCACGTACCGCGCCGCAGGAGCCGACGCGGATGATTTTCTTCACGCCGAAATCGGTGATTAGCTCTTTGGTGTAGATAGAGCAGGATGGGATCCCCATACCGTGGCCCATCACGGAGATTTTGCGGCCTTTGTAGGTCCCGGTGAAGCCCAGCATGCCGCGCACGTTGTTTACTTCACGCACATCTTCAAGGAAAGTTTCTGCAATGTGCTTCGCGCGCAGCGGGTCGCCCGGCATCAAAACTACGTCAGCGAAATCGCCCATTTCTGCGTTAATGTGTGGGGTAGCCATCGTTTTATCCTTATCTAAATTGTTCGTGCCTGATGGCGACTACGCCTTATCAGGCCTACAAAACGTATTCAAATACCCTAAGGATTTCGCGTTGTAGGAAGGCGACGAATTCGTGAATCCCCGGGAGCATAGATTAACTATGTGACCGGGGTGAGCGAATGAAGTCAACGCATCTACAGCGCGAAAGACAACGGGTATCACAGCATGTTTTTACCGTATTCCATTGGCGACGTACCAAAGTATGTCGCCAGCGTCTGGCCGATATCGGCGAAAGTTTCGCGGTGGCCTAACGAACCCGGCTTCACTTTCGGGCCGTACACCAGCACCGGAATGTGTTCGCGGGTGTGGTCGGTACCGGTCCAGGTCGGGTCGCAGCCGTGGTCGGCGGTGAGGATCAGAATGTCATCTTCCCCAACCAGCTCCATCAGCTCCGGCAGACGACGGTCGAACAGTTCCAGACCTGCCGCATAGCCAGCGACGTCGCGACGGTGGCCCCAGGAGGAGTCAAAATCAACGAAGTTGGTGAAGACGATAGTTTCGTCGCCCGCTTCCTTCATCTCTTTGATAGTCGCATCGAACAGCGCATCCAGCCCGGTGGCTTTCACTTTCTTAGTGATACCGCAGTTCGCGTAGATGTCGGCGATTTTCCCGACGGAAACCACGTGACCGTTTTTCTCGTCGACCAGCTTCTGCAGCACGGTCGGCGCCGGCGGCTCGACGGCCAGATCGTGACGGTTACCGGTACGTTGGAAGTTACCGGCCTTATCGCCAACAAACGGACGCGCGATAACGCGGCCAATGTTGTAGCCGCCTTCGGTCAGCTCTTCACGGGCGATTTCACACAGCTCGTACAGTTTGTCGAGGCCAAAGGTCTCTTCGTGGCAGGCGATCTGGAACACCGAGTCGGCAGAGGTATAGAAAATCGGTTTCCCGGTTTTCATATGCTCTTCGCCCAGTTGATCGAGGATCACGGTGCCGGAAGAGTGGCAGTTGCCAAGGTAGCCCGGCAGGTTGGCGCGCTTAACCAGCTTATCCAGCAGTTCCTGCGGGAAGCTGTTGTCATGGTCGCTGAAGTAGCCCCAATCAAACAGTACCGGCACGCCGGCGATTTCCCAGTGGCCAGACGGCGTATCTTTACCGGAAGAGAGCTCGTGCGCCCAGGCGTATGCGCCAACAACTTCGGCATTACCGTCCATACCGGCGGCAATTTTACCGGTAGAACCTTCATGCGCTTTCACCAGACCCAGACGGGTCAGGTTCGGTAAATTCAGCGGGCCTTTGCGGCCATTGTCAGCCTCGCCTTTGGCGCAGGCTTCTGCAATGTGGCCCATGGTATCGGCGCCGACATCGCCAAAGCGGTCAGCGTCTTCCGTTGCGCCAATCCCAAAGGAGTCCAGCACCATAATAAATGCACGTTTCATCTTGTTCTCCATACATCATGCGCTGCAAAAAAGCGATCAGATCAGTATATCGCTACTTAGTGATTCGGCGATAGACCGTCGGTGTAATTTCTGGGGCTTTAGCGTCCAGTTTAATTGCCGCTTTCACGGCTTTGGCCGCTTCCTGCCAGCTGGATTCATCTTTCGCATGAATCACCGCCAGCGGACGTTCGCCATCGACTTTATCGCCAAGGCGCGCCATATCGGTAAAACCAACGCTGTAGTCGATAGTGTCAGAGGCCTGGCGACGACCGCCGCCCATCGACACCACCGCCATCCCCAGCGCGCGGGTATCCATTTCAGAGACAAAACCGGCGCCTTCAGCATAGACCGCTTTGCTGAGCATCGCCGTCGGTAGATACTTCGCGTAGTTTTCCACGAAGTCGTTCGGCCCTCTCTGCGCGGCGACCATCCGGCCAAAGACTTCTGCCGCTTTACCGTTATCCAGCACCGCCTGCAGTTTAGCGCGGGCGTCGGCATCATCGGCAGCCAGTTTGCCGGAGATCAGCATTTCCACGCATAGCGCCATCGTCACGTCGTACAGACGCGGGTTGCGATATTCACCGGTGAGGAACTGCACCGCTTCGCGGACTTCAACGGCGTTGCCGGCGCTGGAGGCCAGTACCTGATTCATGTCGGTCAGTAGCGCGGTGGTCCGCACGCCGGCGCCGTTGGAGACGCCAACGATCGCTTCGGCAAGTGCTTCTGAAAGCTCATAAGTCGGCATAAAAGCGCCGCTGCCGACTTTAACGTCCATCACCAGCGCATCCAGACCTTCCGCCAGCTTTTTGGCCAGGATCGATGCAGTAATCAGCGGGATGGAGTCCACCGTCGCGGTGATATCGCGGGTGGCGTAGAAACGTTTGTCGGCCGGGGCGAGCGAGCTGGTCTGCCCAATAATCGCCACGCCGACATCTTTAATAATTTCGCGGAAGCGCGCGTCATCCGGGAAGATATCGAAGCCCGGGATCGCTTCCAGTTTATCGAGCGTACCGCCGGTATGGCCAAGGCCGCGCCCGGAGATCATCGGTACATAACCGCCGCAGGCGGCAACCATCGGGCCCAGCATCAGCGACGTGACATCGCCTACGCCGCCGGTTGAGTGTTTATCGACGATCGGGCCGTTAAGGTTAAGGCTTTTCCAGTCGAGGACGGTTCCTGAATCCCGCATCGCCATGGTCAGCGAGACGCGTTCCGGCATCGACATATCATGGAAGAAGATGGTCATCGCCAGCGCGGCGATCTGTCCTTCAGAGATAGTATTATCGCGGATGCCGTTGATGAAAAAGCGGATCTCTTCATCGCTTAGTGCATGACCATCACGTTTTTTACGAATAATTTCTTGTGCGAGAAACACGGTAACCTCCCAAAGGGAATAAATTGCCGGATGACGGCACGGGCGCCTTATCCGGCCTACAGGCATCAATTCGTAGGCCGGATAAGCGCAGCGCCATCCGGCGAATCAAGGGATTAGTAGCTGCTTGCGCTCTTGCCGTCGCCGTGACCCAGCGCTTTCAGCAGGCTAGCCAGCAGGCTGGATGCGCCGAAGCGGTAGTGACGGGAATCGGCCCAGTCGGCGCCGAACAGTTCATCGGCGATCGCCAGGAACTGCTGAGCGTCTTCCGCGCTGCGTACGCCGCCCGCAGGCTTAAAGCCGACGGTTTTCTCAACGCCCATATCGCGGATAACTTCCATCATGATGCGCGCGCTTTCCGGCGTTGCGTTCACCGGCACTTTACCGGTAGACGTTTTGATGAAATCAGCGCCCGCTTTGATAGCGATTTCAGAAGCTTTACGAATCAGCGCTTCCTCTTTCAGTTCGCCAGTTTCGATAATCACTTTCAGCAACACGTTGGCCGCTGCGCAGGCGTCTTTACAGGCTTTTACCAGGTCGAAACCAACCTGCTCGTTGCCGGCGATCAGCGCGCGGTACGGGAAGACCACATCAACTTCATCCGCACCGTAGGCGATGGCCGCGCGGGTTTCCGCCAGCGCGATATCGATATCGTCATTACCGTGCGGAAAGTTAGTGACCGTCGCGATGCGGATATCCGGCGTGCCCTGCGCGTTCAGCGTTTTACGCGCAATCGGGATAAAGCGCGGGTAGATGCAGACCGCGGCGGTATTGCCGACCGGGGTTTTCGCCTGATGACACAGCGCGATAACCTTCTCATTGGTGTCGTCGTCATTCAGGGTCGTCAGGTCCATCAGTTTCAACGCGCGCAGGCTGCTTGCAGTTAAATCAGTCATTTCATACTCCGACGGCATATTGCCGATTCAATAGTTTGTTCACCTTGCGAGTCTGTTACTATTGTAACATCCACTCGCCGTCACACTTCGACATTCATCACAGTTAATGAAAACTACTTACTAATTTGCATTACTGTAACGTGATATACATCACATCAACCTGTTATGTATTGCTGCACTTATCGCCAGCCTCTTTTTAAGCATAATCGGCACAGCGTACTCCGCGAGAATGTTATTATTCTAACATAATCTCGCAAAAACTCTCGACACCATGGCGCACAATTTGTGCACGACATCGCCAAAAATTCGTTTATACATTGAAATATAAATGGTTTTATTTTCAGGAAGAATGATTGAATTATCACAAACACGAGGCTACCAGCGGCGCAACGGCCGCTGGCTCATACAGAGAGGATTAGAGTGCGAGGAATACCCCGGCGATGGTGGCGCTCATCAGGTTGGAGAGCGTTCCCGCCGCCACCGCGCGCAGGCCGAGCTGGGCGATATCCTGACGACGGCCTGGCGCCATGCCACCCAGTCCGCCAATCAGAATAGCGATCGACGAGAGGTTAGCGAAGCCGCACAGCGCAAAGGAGATAATGGCCTTGGTGTGGCTGGAGATCACCTGTAGCCCGGCGGCGGCAACCTCGGCATCGGTCTTCAGATACTCGCCAAAGTTCATATACGCCACAAACTCGTTAATGATCAGCTTCTGGCCGATGAACGAGCCCGCCACCGTCGCTTCCTGCCACGGTACGCCGATCACCCACGCCAGCGGAGAAAAGACCCAGCCGAGGATCATCTGCAGCGACAGATCCGGATGGTTAAACCAGCCGCCGACGCCGGAAAGAATACCGTTCAGCAGCGCAATCAGCGCGATAAACGCCAGCAGCATCGCGCCGACGTTCAGCGCCAGCTGCATACCGGAAGCGGCGCCGGAGGCCGCGGCGTCCAGCACGTTGGCCGGTTTATCCGCCTCATCGAGCTGGCTTTCATGCGCCGGGTTATCGTCCGGTTTTTCCGTTTCCGGCACGATAATTTTAGCGAACAGCAGGCCGCCAGGCGCCGCCATAAATGACGCGGCGATCAGATATTCCAGCGGTACGCCCATCTGCGCGTAACCCGCCAGTACCGACCCTGCCACCGACGCCAGGCCGCCGCACATCACGGCAAACAGCTCAGAACGGGTCATGGTGGCGATATAAGGACGCACCACCAGCGGCGCTTCGGTCTGCCCGACGAAGATATTCGCCGTGGCCGATAGCGATTCGGTACGCGAGGTCTTCAGCACCGCCCGCAGCGCGCCGCCGAGAATGCGGATAACCAGTTGCATAATGCCGAGGTAGTACAGCACGGCAATCAGCGAGGAAAAGAAAACGATAACCGGCAGCACGCGCAGCGCGAAGATAAAGCCGCCGCCGCCGAACACTTCAAACATTTTATCGGAGACCAGCCCGCCGAAAATAAAGCTGATGCCTTCATTGCCGTAAGCGATGACGTTGGCAACGCCTTCTGACATTGCTAACAGCACCTGGCGCCCGGCGGGTACATAAAGGATAAGCGCCCCGATGCCGATTTGAATCAGCCAGGCGCCAAGCACGGTGCGGAGATTAATGGCTTTGCGGTTATTTGACAGCAGCACGGCAATAGCTAACAGCACCACCATGCCGATCAGTCCCATGAGGATTTGCATACAGAGTCCCTGTGTATTGATAGTTCAGTACCAAATGAAACTATCCTGTTTGCCGCAACTCACAAATTTGCGGCAAACCACTGAGATCAATATGAAAGAATGGGACTTAGATCACTCTATGTTGCTACTCCAGCGCGGAAAACAAGCTTTTAGTATTAGCCATTAGCGCCGTTTCAATAATCTGAGGCGCTTCGTCGCGCAGTTCACATAGCACGTCAAACACGCGCGCCGCCTGCTCGGGACGGTTCGGTTGGCCCTGAAAACCGTTCAGCGGCATATCTGGCGCATCGGTTTCCAGCAGCAGCGCCGAAAGCGGCAGACGCGCCATCACCTCGCGAGTTTTACTGGCGCGAGGATAGGTAATCGTGCCGCCGACGCCAATCTTGTAGCCCAGCTGCACAAAGCGTTCGGCCTGCTGCAGGCTACCGGAAAAACCATGTACCACGCCGGCGCGCGGCAGGTTGTGTTTTTTCAGCAACATCGCCAGCTTGTCATGAGTCCGCCGCGAATGCAGGATCACCGGCAGATCGTAGCGCTTAGCCAGTTGCAGCTGCGCTTCCAGCAGCGCCTGCTGGCGCTCAAACTGCGGATTGTCGCGATAGAGGTCAAGGCCAATCTCCCCGACGGCCGCCAGCTTCGGATGGCGCTGCGCGAGATAGTTTTCCAGCTGCGCCAGCCCGCTTTCATCGTGCTGCTCGATGACAATCGGGTGCATCCCCAGCGCGGCATACAGCGCTTCGTGCTGCTCTGCCAGCGCCAGCACGCGGGCAAAGCGCGCGGCAGAGATCGACGGCACGATGATGCGCCCGACGCCAGCCTGCGCCGCGCTGGCGATACTGGCGCTTTCATCATCCTCAAAAGGGGGGAAATCGAAGTGGCAGTGGGTATCGATAAAGCGTAACGTCACGCCAGATCCTCATTATCAAAGCTGGGGTCATTAGCCTGCGGGGCGGTAATAATCGTCGGCTGCGGCGCTTCATTCGCCACCGGTAACGGCGGCACCACCACCGGCGCGGGTCTTGCCACACGCGGCGCATGGCGCAATAGCGGCGGCTGGTCGGCCAGCAGTTTACCTACCGTCGCGAGGAAGTAGCGGCCACACTGCCGCCCGGTTTTATAGTCTTCGAGCAGCGCTGGCAGACGGCTACCGAGCGCCATACTTCTGAGCGGACGCTGCGGATAGATTTCGAGGATCCGCAGCTTACCCGGCGGTTTCTCAATAAACTGCTGCGTCGCGCGATAGGTCTCTTCGTGATGCTGTACCAGATTGACAAACGGCTGCAGGCTGCTTTCCCCCAGCCAACGCTCCATCCGCTTAAACCACTGTGGCGTATAGAACATCTGCGAAGGGACGGTACGGATCACCACGATAGTCTGCGCGCCGCGCCGCGCCGCCTCCTGCACCGGAATCGCGTCGCTTACGCCGCCGTCAAGGTAGCTCACGCCGTCGAGCATGACGCCGCTGCGATAAAAACCGGGGATAGCGCTGGAGGCGCGGATCAGATCAAGCCAGGTCTGCCGGGTAGGAGAAAAGTAGTTTGCCGTATAGTCATCCCCGCGACAGGCGCACATCCACAGCTCTTTGCCCAGCGCGAAGCGCTCTTCGGCATAATTCATTGCCAGCGGCATTTGTTGCGAGGTGGAGTCCACCAGCCAGTCAAGGTCGATAAGGTTGCCGCCGCGCACAAAGCGCATTGGGTCGAAAAACTGGCGGGAAGTGGTGTATCGCGTAATCACTTTGCGGGCATAGCCCTGCTGATTACACATATAAGCAGAAATATTTTGCGCCCCGGCGGAGGTGCCAAGCATCAGGTCGAAAGGGTTGAATCCGGCGCGCATGAATTCGTCCAGAACCCCGGCTGTAAAAATTCCTCTTTGACCACCGCCTTCGCACACCAGAGCCAGTTTGCCTGGACGAAAGGGTTTTACCGCCAACGGGGCTATATTGCCCAGCGTAACGGGAATTCGATGCCCCACCCTGCTTTCCTGTGCTGCTTATTTATTCATAATAAAGTAACGCAAATTGTCCTCCCCTGAAACCGCAAAAGCCAGTCGCAAGGACTGGCTT
>CABUCP010000032.1 GCA_902490055.1 uncultured Klebsiella sp.
GGCCGCTCGCAAAGCATTACTTCATTGGCCAGAAATGATTTCAGGCTTTCCGATTCACGGAATTTAAAAGGAAACTTTATTTTGACCAAAATGATTAATCCCCACAACATCACGCCCTCGGGCGATGCCGCGCCGCGGCAGGCTTATCAGCAGACCGTCGAGGCGGTGCTGGCGCAAAAAAAGAGCTTTGTTGACGGTCTCAGCGCCGCTGAAGCCGCCGAGCGCCTGAAATCATATGGCCCCAACGCCCTACCGGAAAAGAAAGGCAAACCGGCCTGGCTGCGTTTTCTTGCCCACTTCAATGATGTCCTGATTTACGTCCTGCTGGCCGCCGCCGCGCTTACCGCGGTGATGGGCCATTGGGTGGATACCCTGGTTATCCTCGGCGTGACCGTCATTAATGCGCTGATTGGCCACATCCAGGAGAGCAATGCCGAAAAATCGCTGCAGGGGATCCGCAATATGCTCTCCAGCGATGCCCGCGTACAGCGCAACGGCAAACACGAAACCATTCCCACCCGCGACCTGGTGCCGGGCGATATCGTTATTCTGCGCGCCGGTGACCGCGTACCCGCGGATATGCGCCTGATTGAAACCCACAACCTGCGGGTGGAAGAGGCGATCCTCACCGGCGAATCGACGGTGGTCGATAAAACCACCGCCGCGCTTGAAGGCGAGCTGCCGCTGGGCGACCGCATCAATATGGTCTTCTCCGGCACCACCATCAGCGCCGGCGGCGGCGTCGGCGTGGTCACCGCAACCGGTAAAGAGACCGAACTGGGCCACATCAACCAGATGATGGCGGGAATCGAAAAGCACCGTACTCCGCTGCTGGTGCAGATGGATAAACTGGGGAAAGCGATTTTTGCCATTATCCTCGCGATGATGGTGGCGCTGTTCTTCTTCAGTCTCGCGCTGCGCGATATCCCGCTGGGCGAGCTGCTGCTATCACTGATTAGCCTCGCGGTGGCGGCGGTGCCGGAAGGTCTGCCGGCGATTATCTCAATTATCCTGTCGCTCGGCGTACAGGCGATGGCGCGCAAGCGGGCGATTATCCGTAAGCTGCCGACGGTTGAAACCCTTGGGGCAATGACCGTGGTGTGCTCGGACAAAACCGGCACCCTGACCATGAACGAGATGACGGTCAAAGCGATTATCACCGCCGACTGCTGCTACCGCGTTGAAGGCGACAGCTACGAGCCGCAGGGGCGCATTTTCCAGGAAGGCAGCGATGAGCCGGTGAATATCCAGCCGGGCAGCGTGCTGGAAACTTACCTGCGAACCATCGACCTGTGCAACGACAGCCAGATGATTCAGGACGAGCGCGGTCTATGGGGTATCACCGGCGGCCCGACCGAAGGGGCGCTGAAAGTGCTGGCGGCGAAAGCTCAATTGGCGCCGGTCGCCACGCGGCTGGTGGCGAAAATACCGTTCGACTCGCAGTACAAATACATGGCCACCCATCAGCAGATTGGTGATGCGGAGCAGGTGCTAATCACCGGCGCGCCGGATGTCATCTTCGCCATGTGCGGCCAGCAGATGAGCAAGCAGGGACCGATGCCGTTTGAGCGTCAGTACTGGGAAGACGAGATGGCGCGCTTTGCCCGCCAGGGGCTGCGCATGGTCGCCGCCGCCTGCAAACCGGCGACCGCTGGCAGTACCACCCTGAGCCACGACGATCTACGCGAGGGTTTGGTGTTCCTCGGCATCGCCGGAATGATGGATCCACCGCGTCCGGAGGCGATTGACGCTATCCACGCCTGTCAGACCGCCGGGATCCGCGTGAAGATGATCACCGGCGACCACCCGCAGACGGCGATGAGTATTGGCCAGATGCTGGGGATCACCAATAGCAGCCAGGCGATGACCGGTTATCAGCTTGAGCACATGGATGATGCGGAGCTGGCAAAGGCAGCGGTGGAGTTTGATATCTTCGCCCGCACCAGCCCGGAGCATAAGCTGCGTCTGGTAAAAGCGCTGCAGGATAATGGCGAAGTGGTCGGCATGACCGGCGACGGCGTCAACGACGCTCCGGCGCTGCGCCAGGCCGACGTCGGCATTGCGATGGGCATTAAAGGAACCGAGGTGACCAAAGAGGCCGCCGATATGGTGCTCACTGATGACAACTTCGCCACCATCGCCAGCTCGGTGAAAGAGGGGCGTCGCGTATACGACAACTTGAAGAAGACCATTCTGTTCATCATGCCGACCAACCTCGCGCAGGGGTTGTTAATCATCATCGCGCTGCTGGCGGGCAATATTATTCCGCTGACGCCGGTGCTGATTTTGTGGATGAACATGGCGACCTCCGCCACGCTCTCCTTCGGCCTCGCCTTTGAAGCCGCCGAACGCAATGTGATGAATCGCCCGCCGCGCAAGACCGGCCAGCACGTCATGGATGCCTTTGCCGTCTGGCGCGTCGCCTTCGTCGGTTCGATGATTGCCGTCGCCGCCTTTATTCTCGAAGCCTGGCTGGCGCCGCGCGGCCACAGCGCCGAGTTCATCCGCACCGTGCTGCTGCAGATGCTGGTGACCGCGCAGTGGGTGTACATGATTAACTGCCGCAGCAGCGACAGCTTCTCCCTGAACATGGGCCTGCTGCGCAACAAAGGCATCTGGCTGGTCACCGGCGTTCTGTTGCTGATGCAGCTGGTGATCATCTATGTGCCGCTGATGCAGAACATGTTTGGTACCGAAGCGCTGCCGCTGCGCTACTGGTTCGTCACCCTGGCGATTGGCGTGGTGATGTTCCTGGTGGTTGAAGTCGAGAAGCGCCTGACCCGCCGTTTCCGTAAACCTGCTTGATACCGCCCGGCGCCCCTCCTGAGTGGAGCGGGCGCCGCTATTTCCGCGTAAGGAATTCCTATGACCAAGACGCTCCGCCTGGCCATTTTAGCCTGCGGCCTGGCCGGTTACGCCCTGACCGCCGCCGCCGCGCCTGCAATCCCCGTTCGTGCGGTTGACGCTGAACTTGCCCCTTTCGCCGCCGAACGGCAGCTCCCCGGCCGCGTTGAAGCCATCCATGCGGTTGAAATCCGCGCGCGTACCGAAGGAGTGATTGAGCAACGTCATTTCCACGACGGCCAATATGTTAAACAGGGCGAACTGCTGTTTACCCTCGATGATGCCGCGCCGCGTGCCGCGCTGGCGCTGGCGGAGGCTGAGTTGAAAAGCGCTCAGGCGACTCAGCGTCAGGCACAGCAGCTGTTAAACCGCTATCAGCAATTAAAAAATAACCAGTCTATTAGCCGTAATGATGTTGATAACGCGCGCATGGAGCGCGATGTCGCCGCCGCCGCCGTCGAGCAGGCGCAAGCGCGGATCGCCGCTCAGCGAATCACGCTCGGCTATACCCGCATCGTTTCGCCGGTGAATGGCCGCATCGGCCATAGCGCGTTTCATGTCGGCGGCCTGGTGAATCCGGGCAGCGGCGTGCTGGTGGATATTGTGCAATTAGATCCCATCCGCGTGGCTTTCGCGCTTGATGAGTCGGCGTTTTATAGCAAGGCGGGGCAGCATGCCGATATTGGCGCGCTGAAGCAGGCATGGCGGGCGCAGATCGACCTTGACGGCAAACGTGAGGACGGGGTGTTGACCTCGGTAGACAACCGCATTGATGTGCGGACCGCCAGCGTGGCACTGCGCGCTGAGTTCGCCAACCCGCAGCATCGATTACTACCCGGCGGTAACCTGACGGTATTCTTCCGCCCGCAGCAGGCGCAGGAGAGCGTTATGATCCCGGCGGCGGCGGTGCAGCAGGACGCGCAGGGCTTTTACAGCTGGGTGCTGACGGCGGATAACACCGCCGTTCAGCGTCGCTTAACCCTCGGCGGCCAGCAGGGACAGCAGTTCGCCGTGACGCAGGGCGTACAGGCTGGCGAGCAGGTTGTGACCGAAGGCGCCCAGCGCCTGCGCGACGGCGTAGCCGTCCAGCGACTGAATTAAATAAGGAGAAGGGATGCTGACGTTTTTTATTCGCCGCCCGCGTTTTGCGATGGTGATCGCGCTGCTGCTGACTTTTATCGGCGCGGTGGCGTTGAAGTTGATTCCGGTCGAGCAATACCCGCAGATCACCCCGCCGGTGGTCAACGTCAGCGCCAGTTGGCCGGGCGCCAGCGCCGCGGATGTCGCCGAGGCGATCGCCGCTCCGCTGGAGACCCAGCTCAACGGCGTCGATCATATGTTGTATATGGAGTCCACCAGTTCTGATGAGGGTACCTATAGCCTGAGTCTGACCTTTGCTGCCGGAACCGATGCCGACCTCGCGGCGATCGACGTGCAGAATCGCGTGTCGCAGGCGGTGGCGCAGCTGCCGGCGGAAGCCCAGCAAAATGGCGTCCAGGTGCGTAAACGCGCGACTAATCTGCTGATGGGCGTCAGCCTCTATTCGCCACTAGGGACTTTGTCGCCGCTGTACGTGAGCAACTATGCTAGCACGCAGGTACGAGAGGCGCTGGCTCGCCTGCCTGGCGTTGGGGAAGTGCAGATGTTCGGCGCGCGTGACTACAGTATGCGGATCTGGCTGCGTCCCGATCGCATGAATGCACTGAATATCACCAGCGACGATATCGCCCAGGCGCTGCGCGAGCAGAATGTTCAGGGGGCCGCCGGGCAGATCGGCACGCCGCCGGTGTTCAATGGCCAGCAGCAAACCCTGACCATTAACGGAATTGGCCGCCTGAATGATGCGACGAGCTTCGGGCAGATTACGATCCGTCGCGGCGGGCAGGGGCAACTGGTGCGCCTGAGCGATGTCGCCAGCATTGAATTAGGCGCGCGCAGCTATAGCTCCGGCGCGCAGCTTAACGGCCGCGATTCGGCATATCTGGGGATTTACCCGACGCCAACCGCTAACGCCCTGCAGGTGGCCAACGCGGTGCGCGATGAACTGACCCGTCTGCACGCGCGCTTCCCGGCAGATCTCACCTGGGAGGTGAAATTCGATACCACTCGCTTTGTGGCGGCGACGATCAAAGAGATCGGCATATCGCTGGCGTTGACTCTGCTGGCGGTGGTGCTGGTGGTGTCGGCGTTTCTGCAGAGCTGGCGGGCGACGCTTATCGTTGCGCTGGCGATTCCGGTGTCGCTGGTGGGTACCTTCGCCGTGCTATATCTGCTCGGCTACACGGCGAATACCCTCAGCCTGTTCGCCATTATTCTTGCCCTGACTATGGTCGTCGATGATGCCATCGTGGTCGTGGAAAACGTCGAAAGCCAGATGGCGGAAGGGCTCAACCGCGTCGAGGCGACCGCGCAGGCGTTGAAGCAAATCGCCGGGCCGGTTATCGCCACCACGCTGGTGCTGTTGGCGGTATTTGTTCCGGTGGCGATGCTGCCGGGGATCGTTGGTGAACTCTATCGGCAGTTCGCCGTGACTCTGGCAACGGCGGTGACGCTATCAAGCCTGGTGGCGTTGACTCTGACGCCAGCGCTGTGCGCGTTGTTGTTGCGCCCGCGCCCGGTTCAGCCAGCCGCTATCTGGCGAGCCTTCAACCGCGCGCTGGATAAGGTACGCGATGGCTACGGCGCGCTGGTTGGGCGGATGAACCGTCGTCCGTGGCTGGCGCTGGCGGCGACCTTCGCTGCCGCCGGGCTGGTGGCCTTCAGCTTTAGCGTTATGCCGAAAGGCTTTCTGCCGCAGGAAGATCAGGGTTACCTGTTCGCCAGCGTCCAGCTCCCGGAAGCGGCATCGCTGGAGCGTACCGAGGCGGTGATGGCGCAGGCTCGTGAGCTATTGCTGGCCAATCCGGCGGTGGAGGATGTCATCCAGGTATCCGGCTTTAACATTCTCAATGGCACCAGCGCCTCGAACGGCGGCTTTATTTCGGTGATGCTGAAGGACTGGCATCAGCGCCCGCCGCTGGATGAGGTGATGGAAAAACTGCAGGGCCAACTGCTGGGATTACCGGAGGCGACGATCATGACCTTCGCGCCGCCGACGCTGCCGGGGTTGGGTAGCGCTTCAGGCTTTAACCTGCGCATTCTGGCGCAGGCCGGTCAATCCCCGGCGGAGCTGGAAGCCGTCACGCTGCAGGTATTGCGTCTGGCGAATCAGCATCCGCAGCTTAGCCGGGTGTTCACTACCTGGAGCAGCAAGGTGCCGCAGTTGACGCTGACCGTCGACCGTGACCAGGCGGCGCGGCTGGATGTGCCGGTGTCGCGAATTTTTAGCAGCCTGCAGACCGCTTTTGGCGGCACCCGCGCCGGCGACTTCAGCATCAACAACCGCGTGTATCACGTGGTGATGCAAAATGAGATGCAGTGGCGCGAGCGGGCGCAGCAGATTAGCGAGCTGTACGTTCGCAGCAACGGCGGCGAGCGCGTGCGGCTGAGCAATCTGGTGACGGTGAGTCCGTCGGTCGGCGCGCCGTTTATCCAGCAGTACAACCAATCACCATCGGTCTCGGTGAGCGGTTCCGGCGCGGAAGGCGTCAGCAGCCGCACGGCAATGGCGGTGATGGAGCAGATCCTGCAGGCCAACCTGCCGTATGGCTATGATTACGCGTGGAGCGGGATCTCCTGGCAGGAGCAGCAGACCGGTAACCAGGCGATATGGATCGTCCTGGCGGCGGTGGCGATGGCGTGGCTGTTCCTTGTCGCCCAGTATGAGAGCTGGACGCTGCCGGCAAGCGTCATGCTGTCGGTGCTGTTTGCCATCGGCGGCGCGCTGCTGTGGCTATGGGCGGCGGGGTACGCTAATGATGTATACGTGCAGATTGGCCTGGTGCTATTGATTGCGCTGGCGGCCAAGAACGCGATTTTAATCGTGGAGTTTGCCCGCGCCCGGCGCGAAGAGGGAATGGCGATCGCCGAGGCGGCGCGTGAAGGGGCGACCCGCCGCTTCCGCGCGGTGATGATGACCGCGGTCTCTTTTATTATCGGGATTTTGCCGATGATGTTCGCCACCGGCGCCGGCGCGCAGAGCCGTAAAATTATCGGCACCACCGTGTTCAGCGGCATGCTGGTGGCCACGGTTATCGGTATTGTGTTTATTCCGACGCTCTATGTGGTGTTCCAGCGGCTGCGCGAGTGGGCGCATCGCCGGGCATAAAACGTCTGGCAGGTAGCCCAAATCGGGCTACCTGCTTTCCACGGCGATCATGGTGACGAAGGGGTGGTATTGCCACGGCACGCTGCCGCCTTTTTGATACATTTTTGAGATGGTGCCGTCGAGATACAGCATCTGGCGCACGTGGAGTTTTGATTGCGCGTAACAGGCGAAATCATAGAAATTGGTTTCGCGCTCGCTGAGCATAAACACCACCCGACCCTGTTTATCAATGCCGACGCCGTTACGCAGCTTGCGTGAACTGGCGGAAGGCTTTAGCCGCCAGTTGATGGCGCCGTTTTCAATCAGCATCGGCCCGGACTGTACCGCGTAGGTTATCTGTGGCGATGGTTTAAAAGCGTTGAGGCTCGTGACTCCCGCCCGCTGACCTTTCAGCCAGAACACGCCGCCGGGACGAATGAAAAAGTTGCCGCCGCCGGAAGCGCGGTTGAGCGGGACTAACTGCTCGCCGTTTTCGATATACAGTCCCAGCGGTTCATAGGCTTTATCGTAAATCCCACCGTTCATCGCCATCTGTACCCGGCCATTTTTATTGATATCTGACAGCAGCGAGCGCAACGACCCCCAGGCTTTACCTTCCTGGTTTTGCCAGTACATGACGATGCGCTCTTTCTGTGGATTGACGGTATAGCTCTGTAGCGTCAGCGTTGGATCGGTGAGCGTACAGGCGGCGCCGGCAATGGCGGTGAAGGGAAGCAGCGCAAGGGGAATAAGGCGGCGTAATAGCATCAACAATCCTTTTAAATATTCTGCGCCGAGTATACCCGTTTCGCTTCCTTATGCCGCCCAAATCTCGCAGTGCTTTTGTACCAGCCCGGTCAGCGAACCGCCGTTGGCGATAAATTCGCGCATCCGCTGCGCCTCGCTGGCAGAGGAATTCGCCTGGCGCACCACCGATTCCAGCGCCGCGCTGGCCTTCACCTTATGGGCAAAAGGCGCGAGCCGATCGGCGAGATGCAGGATATTCGCGCGGATGCTTTGCTGTTCGCCGGACCAGACATCGGTTATCACCCCGTCGAGACCGTAACGACAGGCCTGATAGCGGTTAAACGGGTAGAGTAAATAATCTTCTGGCTGATGTTTAAACGGCCGTTCGCTTAATAGCCAGCAGGCCAGCGTCTGGATAAATCCGGCGATATTCACCGCCTGGCTTATCGTCAGCGGCGTATCCATCACCCGTACCTCGACGGTGCCGAAAACTGGGCTGGGGCGGATATCCCAGTGCAAATCCTTCATGCTGTCGATCATGCTGGTGTAGCTCAGGCGGCGGAATAGACGCTGAAAGGCCTGCCAGTTATCGACCCATGGCATCGGCCCGTTATCGGGATAGGAAGAGAACCGATTTAAGCGCGAACAGGCGAAACGACTATCGGTACTATCAAACCACGGCGAGGCGGCGTTGAGGGCGATAAAGTGCGGTACAAAGCGAGATAGCCCGTGGAGTAAATAGATGGCGTCATCGCCGCTCTGGCAGCCGACGTGGACGTGTTGGCCAAAAACCGTTGCCTGTTTCGCCAGATAACCGAAGTGTTCGACGGTTTTTACATAGCGCGGATTGTCGCTGATTTGCTGACGTTGCCAGGCATGGAAAGGGTGCGAACCGCCGCCGCAGATTTGCAGGTGGCGGCTCAGAGCGGCGCGCTGCACCGCCTGATGAATGGCGGCAAGCTGGGCGGTGGCATGGCTGATGTCGCGACAGATACCGGTGGCTATCTCCAGCATGCTTTCGGTGATGTCGTGCTTGGCCTCGCCGGCGGAAAATTGGCCCTGTACGTCGTCGATGAGCGCCGAAGCCTGCTGGCTGAGATCGTAATCCGGCGGATTAACAATCTGGAGCTCCAGTTCAATACCAAGCGTAAAAGGCGCTGAGACGTGAAAATCGGGTAGCGTCATCGTCTTCCTCCACTCACCGCTTAAACAACAAGTATAGGAGAATCGAAGGGAGTGCGATCGCGGCGAGGAAAATGGTATGTCCGGCTGGCTGGCCGCTGCGCTTCTTGCTATAACCAATTGATTACTCTGACAGGAGAAGCCGCAGTGCCGGAAATTAATCCGTTTGGTCAAATCGTCAATGACAGGGTTCCCGGCTGGCAGGGGGCACAGGTGCTCAAACGCGCAGCGCTGGAGGGCCGTTTCTGCCGCCTGGAGCCGCTGGAAGCGAGGCGTCACGCCGGCGATCTCTTTGCCGCCTACGCCGAGGGCGATGACAGCGACTGGACCTGGCTTGCCAGCACGCGTCCGGCAAGCGTTGAGGCAACCGCGCACTGGATCGCCGGTAAAGTGAACGATGATCTGCTGGTGCCCTACGCGGTAATTGACCGCCGGGCGGGGCGGGCGGTTGGTATTGTCAGCTATATGGCGATCGAACGGGTGATGGGCTCGGTGGAGATCGGTCATGTTACCTGGTCTCGACGCATGAAGCAGACGCCGATCGGCACCGAGGCCGTGTGGCTATTGCTACTAAATGGTTTCGACCATGGCTATCGTCGGCTGGAGTGGAAATGTGATTCCATGAACGTGGAGTCCCGCCGTGCGGCGGAGCGTCTGGGCTTTACCTGGGAAGGGCGGCTGCGGCAGAAACTGGTGCGCAAAGGGCGCACCCGCGATAGCGATATCCTGTCGATTATCGACGGCGAATGGGCCGAGCGGGATACGGCGCTACGATCGTGGCTGGCGGAAGATAACTTTGATAACCAAGGGCTGCAAATCAAGCGCCTGGCAGAGTTTCGTTGATTCCTTCTCTACCCCCTGTGCCGTTTTTGCCGGGTGGCGGCTAACGCCTTACCCGGCCTACATGCGACAATAAATTTGCCTACGGACCCGGTCCGTAGGCCCGCGTAAGCGCAGCGCCGCCGGGCAATATCCGGGGACCTGTTCGTTTAGCGGCGAACCGGCGCGTCGCCGGCGACATAATAGCTCGCGGTGCTGCGCGGCAGCGGCTGATGGCCGCGAATGGCATCGGCCATCTTCTCGCCAATCATGATAGTGGTGGCGTTAAGGTTGCCGGTAATAATCTGCGGCATAATCGATGCATCGACCACCCTTAACCCCTCCAGCCCGTGAACGCGGCCTTCACCGTCGACCACCGCCATCTCGTCATAACCCATCTTACAGGTCCCGCATGGGTGGAACGCGGTTTCGGCGTGGTTACGCACGAACTCATCCAGTTCGGCATCGCTCTGGCACTCAAGACCCGGGCTGATTTCGCGACCGCGATACTTATCCAGCGCCGGCTGGTTCATAATCTCGCGGGTGATACGAATCGCGTCGCGGAACTCCTGCCAGTCCTGATCGTGTGACATATAGTTGAACAGAATGGCTGGGTGAGCGTGCGGATCGCGCGACTTCAGGCGCACGTGGCCGCGGCTTGGCGAACGCATCGAACCGACGTGACACTGGAAACCATGTTCCTTCACCGCGTTAGATCCGTTGTAGTTAATCGCCACCGGTAGGAAGTGATACTGAATGTTCGGCCAGGCGAACTCCTCACGGCTGCGGATAAAACCGCCCGCTTCGAACTGGTTGCTGGCGCCGATGCCGGTGCCGCCGAACAGCCACTCTGCGCCGATTTTCGGCTGATTCCACCACTGTAGCGCCGGATACAGCGACACCGGTTCTTTGCATTCGTACTGCAGATACATTTCGAGGTGATCTTGCAGATTCTCGCCAACGCCGGGCAGGGCGTGCACCAGCGGAATGTCAAACTGGCGCAAGAGTTCCGGGTTGCCGACGCCGGAACGCTGCAGGATTTGCGGCGAGGCAATCGCCCCCGCGCACAGCAGCACCTCTTTATTGGCCATTGCTTTCGACGGCGCGCTGCTGTCGCCCTCCAGCCATTCGACGCCGACGGCGCGTTTGCCGTCAAAAATAATATGATCGGTCATGGCGTGGGTGCGGATGGTTAGATTCGCGCGACTGCGCGCCCGATCGAGGTAGCCACGGGCGGTGCTGGCGCGGCGGCCCTGCGGCGTCACGGTACGATCCATCGGGCCAAACCCTTCCTGCTGGTAGCCATTGAGATCGTCGGTACGCGGGTAGCCCGCCTGCACGCCGGCTTCCACCATCGCATGGAACAGCGGGTTATTATTCTGTTTCGGCGTGGCGACGCTCACCGGGCCATCGCCGCCGTGGTAGTCGTTGGGGCCGATATCACGGGTTTCCGCTTTCCGGTAGTAGGGCAGGCAGTCGAGGTAGCTCCAGTGTTCCAACCCCGGCGCGGCGGCCCAGTTATCGAGGTCCATCGCGTTGCCGCGGATATAACACATGCCGTTAATCAGCGATGAACCGCCGAGGCCTTTACCGCGACCGCACTCCATGCGGCGGTGGTTCATATGCGGTTCCGGCTCGGTCTCATAGGCCCAGTTGTAGCGCTTGCCCTGCAGCGGGAAAGCCAGCGCGGCAGGCATCTGGGTGCGGAAATCAAAACGGTAATCCGGGCCGCCCGCTTCCAGCAGCAGGACGGTGGTGTTGGGATCTTCCGTTAAGCGCGTCGCAAGGACGTTGCCGGCGGAGCCGGCGCCAATAATGATGTAGTCAAACTGCAAAAATGACCTCCTGGTTAAAATATGGATTGAAACTGACCCATCTCAACCTGGATGGATTTCACTTGGGTGTAGCTCTGTAACGTCATCACGCCATTTTCACGGCCAATGCCGGAGTGTTTATAGCCGCCGACCGGCATTTCCGCCGGTGATTCGCCCCAGCTGTTGATCCAGCAAATACCCGCTTCCAGCTGGTGGATGATGCGGTGGGCGCGGTTGAGGTCCGGCGTCACCACGCCGGCGGCAAGGCCGTACTCGGTGGCGTTGGCGCGGCGAATCACTTCGGCTTCATCTGCATAGCTGAGGATCGACATCACCGGCCCGAAGATCTCTTCGCGCACGATGGTCATCTCGTCAGTGCAATCGGTGAATACGGTCGGGGCGACCCACGCGCCGTTATCGAAACCTTCGCCTTTCAGTACATCGCCGCCGCACAGCAGGCGCGCGCCTTCGCTTTTGCCGCTCTCGATATAGCGCAGAACGTTTTGGCGGTGCGGGAAGCTAACCAGCGGGCCGAAGTTGGTGTCATCGGCGAACAGATCGCCGGCGCGAATGCGGCCAACGCGCTCGAGGATCTTCTGTTCAAACTCGGCTTTAAATTTCGCCGGTATAAACACCCGGGTGCCGTTAGTGCAGACCTGGCCGGAGCTGTAAAAGTTGGCCATCATGGCGATATCGGCGGCGAGATCGAGGTTGGCATCGTCGGCGATAATCAGCGGCGATTTGCCGCCAAGCTCCATGGTCACCTCTTTTAAAGAAGAGGCGGCGGAGTTGGCCATGACCTTTTTGCCGCTGGCGACGCCGCCGGTGAAGGAGATTTTGGCGATATCCGGATGCTCGGTCAGGTACTGGCCGGTTTCGGCGCCGATCCCCGGCAGGACGTTAAAGACCCCTTCCGGCAGGCCCGCTTCACGATAGATTTCAGCAAGTTTCAGGGCGGTAAGCGGAGTCACTTCGCTTGGCTTAAAGATCATCGCGTTGCCGGCAGCCAGCGCCGGGGCTGATTTCCACAGCGCTATCTGGATCGGATAGTTCCAGGCGCCAATACCAGCGACTACGCCAAGCGGTTCGCGGCGGGTGTAGACAAAAGAACTGTCGCGCAGCGGGATCTGGCTGCCTTCCAGCGCCGGGATCAATCCGGCGTAGTACTCCAGCACGTCGGCGCCGGTCACGATATCGACGGCGGCGGTTTCGCTCAGCGGTTTACCGGTATCGAGCGTCTCCAGGCGCGCCAGCTCATCGTTACGTTCGCGCAGGATATCTACCGCTTTACGCAGGATCCTTGAACGCGCCATGGCGCTCATTGCCGCCCACACTTTTTGCCCCTGCTGGGCGCTTTTCACCGCGCGGTCAACGTCTTCACGCCCGGCTGCCTGTACTGTCGCCAGCACTTCCCCAGTGGCAGGGTTGATGGTCTCGAAAGTTTTACCGCTAGTGGCGGCGACAAACTTGCCGTGAATATAAAGCTGCTGTTCGGCCATTCGGGACATGGTTTCCTCCATTATTGAGAAGTCGGTGGCAGATACTGGCTGATGAAATGGTTGGCCAGCGTTTCGGCGCGCGCGTTGTCGAACGGTTTGCCGCTTAATGCCGCGCGCAGCCACAGGCCGTCGATCAGCGCCGCCAGGCCGTAGCCCGCTTCCTGCGCCTGCTCGCGCGGCAGCTGACGCTGAAACTCATAAACGATATTCGACAACAAACGCTTGCTGCTGACCTGCTGCAGGCGATAGAGCATCGGCTGATGCATGCTGCTGGCCCAGAAGGCGAGCCAGGCCTTCATCGCCGCGCCGCTTATCTGGCTGTCATCAAAGTTGCCGGCGACGATCGCCCGCAGACGGCGTTCGGCGCTGGCGCCGGGCAGCGCCCGCAGCCGTTGCAATACCGCATGGCGCAGCTGGCCGGTGATGTCGCGCATCGTTGCCTCCAGCAGGCCGTTTTTGTCCTTGAAATAGTGGCTGATGATGCCCGTCGATACCCCCGCCCGGCGGGCGATCTGCGCGATGGTGGCGTCATGCATGCCGACCTCATTAATCGCCGCCAGCGTCGCGTCGATTAGCTGCCGCTGACGTATCGATTGCATCCCCAGTTTTGGCATTTCTCAGACTCCATTCATCAGATTTGTTTATCTATTAAAGCGGTTTTTGATTGGACGTTCAATATAAAATGT
>CABUCP010000033.1 GCA_902490055.1 uncultured Klebsiella sp.
CCTGTCAACCAAAAATAGAGCCGTCCCGCAGAGTTACATGAGGTTTATACTAAGGCGCCCAGATCCAGGTACTGACCGAGATCCGTCCGCTGCGCCGCGTCGGCAAGCCAGGGAATTTCCCCCAACAGCGGCGCAGGTAGCACCCGCGTTAAGGTTTGCAGATATTCGCGATGGCGTTTACCCGGCGGCAGGATATCGTTGGCAATCCAGCCCACCAAAGGCAGGCCGGCTTCGCGTACCGCCTGCGCGGTGAGCATCGCGTGGTTGATACAGCCAAGCTTGACGCCAACCACGAGTATCACCGGCAGGCGCTCCGCCTGCGCCCAGTCGGCAAAGGTCAGGGTTTCCGACAGCGGCGTAAACCAGCCGCCCGCCCCTTCTACCAGCACCCAGTCCGCCATGCCTTCCAGCTCGCGCAATCCGCTGGAGAGCGTCGCCGCCTCTATCGGGCGATTTTCATCGGCGCTGATAATATGCGGCGAGGTCGGCTCGGCAAAGGTATAAGGATTAACCTGGTCGTAACGCAGCGCGACCCGGCTATTTCGCTTAAGGGCCAGCGCATCCTCGTTGCGTAACCCCTGCGCGGTCATCTCGCTACCGGAAGCCACCGGTTTATAGCCCGCGGTAGTAAAACCTCGCTGATTCGCCGCCTGCAGCAGCGCGCTGCTGGCGACCGTTTTACCGACTTCAGTATCGGTTCCGGTGACGAAAAAACGTTTAGTCACGTTCAATGACTCCTGTAAAAAGATGGTACGTCAGCGGGCATACGCCCTGCTGTTGCGGCCAGGCTAGCTGAAGTTCACGCAGCTTGCCGCGGCTGAGCGGCGCAGAAGCGCGCCCCTGGTGTAAATGGGTGGCGCCGATGCCTTTCAGCGAACGCATGGCGCTCAGCGCATCGGCAAATGGCAGGCTTACGCGATGAACGTCGCCTTCGACGCGCAGGCCGCTTAGCGCTGCCCGCACCACCTGCTCGTGCAGAAAGCGGTTGGCATGCGGGCGTTCATCGACCGCCCGCCACGCCTGATTGAGCTCCGGCAACGAGTCGGCAAGCAGCGTGGTAAACGCTACCCGCCCGCCGGGCCGCACGACCCGGTACAGCTCGCCGATCGCCGTGCGCAGATCGTCGCACCACTGCACCGCCAGGTTACTCCAGGCCAGATCGACGCAGGCATCCGGCAGCGGCAGCGCTTCGATATCGCCCTGCAGATAGTGCTGCGCGGCGTCGTTGCGTTGCGCCTGCGCCAACATCCCGGCGGAGAGATCCAGCGCGGTAACCACGCTTCCCGCTTCGCGCCAGTAACGGCTCATGCTACCGGGGCCGCAGCCGGCATCCAGCACCTGGGCAAAATCGTCTCTCGCCAGCTGGCGCAGAAGCAGTTCAGCGCTGCGACGCTGCAGCTCATCATGCTGCGTATAACCGCTGGCCGCCCGGCCAAATGCCGTGGCGACCGCCTGCTTATTCACCCTGCTCATGCAGCGCCTCCAGTAACCGGGCGATGTCGTCGCTCTGGTGAGCCGCGGTAAGGGTCAGACGCAAACGCGCGCTGCCGGCGGGAACCGTCGGCGGTCGGATGGCGGTGACCCAACAGCCCGCCTCGCGCAGGCTGGATGCCAGGGCAAGCGCCCGCGCGTTCTCGCCGACGATCAGCGGCTGGATCGCGCTGGCGGAATCGGTCAAAGTCAGCGAGGCATTACCCATGCCGGCGCGGAACTGACGGATGTGCGCCGCCAGAATTTCACGCCGCTGCTGGCCATCGTCGCCGCGAACAACCCGTAGCGCCGCACTCAGCGCCACCGCCTGCGCAGGCGGCATCGCGGTGCTGTAAATAAGATGGCGGGCGAACTGTACGAGATAGTCGGCCATCGCTTCGCTGCACAGTACCGCCGCGCCGCTAACGCCGAATGCTTTGCCAAAGGTCACCACCAGCAGATCCGGGCGTACGTTCTGCGCCGCGCCGCTACCGCGACCTTCATCGCCGACGACCCCGACCCCATGCGCATCATCCAGCAGTAATAATGCCCCGGCTGCCTGCGCCGCGGCATGGACCTCGGCCAGCGGCGCGCTGTCACCGTCCATACTGAAAATCCCTTCGGTCACCACGAGCTGCTGGCCGTTCAGCGGTTTTGCCAGCAGATGAGCCAACTGTTGCGGATCATTGTGGGCAAAGCGGCGCAGCTGCGCCGGGCTGAGACTTGCCGCCTCCAGCAGGGAGGCATGGCTCAGGCGGTCGGCGACAATCCGATCGTCTTTATCCGCTAGCGCGGCAATCAACGCCTGATTCGCGGCAAAGCCGGAGATAAACAGCAGCGCGCGCGGGTAGCCCAGCCAGTCGGCGAGATCCTCTTCCAGCGCGCGGTGGGCTTCGCTATAGCCGCTAACGTGCCCCGAGCCGCCGGAGCCGACGCCATAGCGTTCCGCCCCCTGTTGCCAGGCGGCGATAATTCCGGCGTGGTGGCTCAGCCCCAGATAGTCATTACTGGAGAAATTGATCCAGCGCTCACCTTCGCGCGTCAGCCAGCGTCCGGCGCCCTGGCTTACCGGCTGGCGGCGGCGGAAGGCATCCGCTGCCCGTCGTTCGTCCAGCGCTCGTTCGATGCGTTGCTGCCAGGTCATAGCGCCGCCGCGTTGTAATATTCCTCAGTGTCCGGGGTGAGTAAGGCCTGCTCCAGGCGCAGCTGTTGCTCGTTGTCGCCCTCCAGCACCGCCGTCTGCTGCGGGTTAATCCCCAGCTTGCGGAACAGTTGCAGGTCTTTATCTTCTTCCGGGTTCGGCGTGGTCAGCAGCTTGCAACCGTAGAAGATAGAGTTAGCGCCGGCCATAAAGCACATCGCCTGGGTCTGTTCGTTCATCTGCTCGCGCCCGGCGGAAAGACGCACGTATGAGGTCGGCATCATGATGCGCGCAATGGCGATGGTACGGATGAAATCGAAAGCGTCGACATCGTCGTTATCCGCCAGCGGCGTGCCTTTGACTTTCACCAGCATGTTAATCGGCACGCTTTCCGGCGGCGTTGGCAGATTGGCTAACTGCAGCAGCAGCCCGGCACGGTCTTTTACGGTTTCGCCCAGGCCGACAATGCCGCCGGAGCACACTTTAATCCCGGCATCGCGCACTTTATCCAGCGTATCCAGGCGCTCCTGATAGGTACGGGTGGTGATGATATTGCCGTAAAATTCCGGCGAGGTATCGAGGTTATGGTTGTAGTAGTCGAGACCGGCGCCGGCCAGGCGCTGCGCCTGATTATCCGTCAGCGTACCGAGCGTCATGCACGACTCCAGCCCCAGCGCCTTAACGCCTTTGACCATTTGCTCCAGGTACGGCATGTCGCGATCGTTGGGGTTTTTCCACGCCGCGCCCATGCAGAAACGGGTAGAACCGGCGTTTTTCGCCTGACGCGCGGACTCCAGCACCTGCTCTACTTCCATTAAACGTTCAGATTCGAGCCCGGTTTTATAGCGCGCGCTCTGCGGGCAATATTTGCAATCTTCCGGACAGGCGCCGGTCTTAATCGATAGCAGCGTGCTGACCTGCACCTGGCGCGGGTCGAAATGTTGACGATGGATTTGCTGCGCTTCGAATAACAGATCGATGAGTGGTTTGTTAAATAACTCAGTAACTTGCGACATTGTCCAGCGGGTGTGGTGAGCCATTGGCCTCTCCCAAGGGTTTTGTTAATTTGCGGTTCGGTTTATACTTGTAAACCTAAATGTTTTCAAAATGGTTTACAAGTCACTTATGAAAATGGACGATCTCGCTTTCGATCGGCGCCACATCTGGCACCCCTACACCTCCATGACTGCCCCGCTGCCGGTATATCCGGTGGTTTCCGCCCACGGATGCGAGCTGTCCCTCGCCGGCGGCGAACAGCTGGTTGACGGCATGTCTTCATGGTGGGCGGCGATCCACGGCTATAATCACCCGCGCCTGAATGCGGCGATGAAAGCGCAGATCGACCAGATGTCGCACGTGATGTTCGGCGGGATCACCCATCCATCGGCGGTAGCGCTGTGTCGCCAGTTAGTAGCGATGACGCCGGAATCGCTGGAGTGCGTATTCCTCGCAGATTCCGGTTCCGTCGCGGTTGAAGTGGCCATGAAGATGGCGCTGCAGTACTGGCAGGCAAAAGGCGAACCGCGCCGTCGTTTTCTCACCTTCCGCAACGGCTACCATGGCGATACGTTCGGCGCAATGTCGGTCTGCGACCCGCAAAACTCCATGCACAGTCTGTGGCAGGGCTATCTGCCGGATAATCTGTTCGCCCCTGCGCCGCAAACCCGCTTTGACGGCGAATGGGATGAGATGGATATGGCGCCATTCGCCCGCCTGATGGCCGCACACCGCCACGAAATTGCCGCGGTGATCCTCGAACCTATCGTCCAGGGCGCAGGCGGAATGCGGATGTATCATCCGCAGTGGCTCAAGCGGGTGCGCAAAATGTGCGATCGTGAAGGGATTCTGCTGATCGCCGATGAGATTGCCACCGGCTTTGGCCGTACTGGCAAACTGTTCGCCTGCGAGCACGCGGGGATCGCTGCCGATATTCTGTGCCTTGGCAAAGCGCTGACCGGCGGCACTATGACCCTTTCCGCCGCGCTGACCACCCGAACGGTGGCTGAAACCATCAGCAATGGCGAAGCCGGCTGCTTTATGCACGGCCCGACCTTTATGGGCAATCCGCTGGCCTGCGCGGTGGCGTGCGAAAGCCTGCGCCTGCTGGAGAGCGGCGAATGGCAACAGCAGGTGGCGGCCATTGAAGCTCAACTGAAAGCCGAGCTGGCCCCGGCGCGCGATTCCGCATGGGTCGCCGACGTGCGGGTACTGGGCGCAATCGGGGTGGTTGAAACCCGCCATCCGGTCAACATGGCCGCTTTACAGCGCTTTTTCGTTGAACAAGGGGTATGGATCCGCCCGTTTGGCCGCCTGATTTACCTGATGCCGCCTTACATCATCAAGCCTGAACAGCTGAGCCGCCTGACCCGCGCGGTCAACGCGGCGGTACAGGAAGAAACATTTTTTAGCGAATAAACAGCGGAATTGCGCCGCCGGGTTGGCTACACTTCTTTGTTAATCAGCGCATTATCAATGAGGATGAAGCATGAAACTGACCAGTCACGATCTACAAGACGGCGGCAAACTGCCTGAGCGTCAGGTCTTTAACGGTATGGGTTACAGCGGTGATAATCTGTCGCCGCATCTGGCGTGGGATGATGTTCCGGCCGGGAGCAAAAGTTTTGTCGTTACCTGTTTTGACCCGGACGCGCCTACCGGTTCCGGCTGGTGGCATTGGGTTGTCGCCAACCTACCCGCGCAGACTCGCGAGCTGCCGCAGGGCGCCGGTTCATCCGATGCTTCTCTGCCGGCTGGCGCCTTGCATACCCGCACCGATTTCGGCAACAACGTCTACGGCGGCGCAGCGCCGCCAAACGGTGAAAGCCACCGTTACATTTTTACCGTGCACGCGCTGGATGTCGATAAAATTGATGTCGATGCCGGCGCCAGCGGCGCGATGGTCGGCTTTAACGTCCATTTCCATTCGCTCGCCAGCGCTTCGATCACCGCCCTGTTCAATTGATGGCGCGTTCCCGGATAGCGGCTTACGCCTTATCCGGGCTACTCGCTATGGTCAGTGCCATTTGTAGCCCCGGTAAGCGTAGCGCCACCGGGGAGCGTTGCTTTACTGTTCGGTGGCTACCTGCAGCGCGGTTTTACGCACCCGCACATACCACACCACCGTCAGCAGCCCCAGCCAGACCAGCCCGGCTAACAGCGCCACGCGCGTCTCTTCAACCATCCCCAACACCGCAATGACCAGCCCCATAAACAGCAGGGTCAGCAGCGGGCCAACCGGCCAGAAGGGAATCGGAAACTCGATCTTACTGCGCTCTTCGGCAGACAAACCGCGACGCATTGAGAAATGAGACAGCAGGATCATCAACCAGACCCAGACCGTGGCGAACGCCGCCAGCGATGCGATCAGCACGAATACCTGCTCCGGCATCAGATAGTTGAGAACGACCGCAACCAGCAGCGCCACGCCCATGACCACCACGGTCATCCAGGGCACGCCGTTGCTGGCGATCCGCTGGAAGCACTTCGGCGCCAGCCCCTCTTTCGACATACCGTACATCATGCGCCCGGCGCCAAAAATGTCGCTGTTAATCGCCGAGATACTGGCGCTAATCACGATGATGTTCAGCACCGTTGCCGCCGCCGGAATGCCCAGGCCATCGAAGATCAGCACGAACGGACTGCCCTGCTCGCCAAAACTATTCCACGGGAAAATCGCCATCAGCACCGCCAGCGTGCAGACGTAAAACAGAATAATACGCAGCGGGATAGTATTGATGGCCTGCGGGATCACCTTCTTCGGATTCTGCGCTTCCGCGGCGGTGACGCCGATAATTTCCACGCCGCCGAACGCAAACATCACGATGCCGAGCGAGGCGATTATTCCCTGCCAGCCATTAGGCGCAAAACCGCCGTGGCTCCAGAGATTTTCCAGCCCGGTAGCCGGGAAGCTATGGCCAAAGCCAAAGAAGATGATCCCCGCGCCAGCGGCCATCATGGCGATAATCGCCACCACTTTAATCAGCGACAGCCAGAATTCCATCTCGCCGAACACCCGCACGCTGCACAGGTTCATGGCGCCAATAAAGAAAACGATACTGAGGATCCAGATCCAACGCGGAACGTCGGGGTACCACAACCCCATGTAAATACCGAACGCGGTGACATCGGCCAGCGCCACAATCACCATTTCAAAGGTATAGGTCCAGCCGGTGATAAACCCGGCCAGCGGCCCGAGATACTGGCGCGCATAGCTGCCAAAGGAACCGGAAACCGGGTTGCGCACCGCCATTTCGCCCAGCGCGCGCATCACCATAAACACCGCCGCGCCGCCGACCAGATAGGCCAGCAGTACCGCCGGGCCTGCCGCCTTAATAGCGGAGGCAGAACCATAGAATAGCCCGGTGCCGATAGCGGAGCCGAGCGCGATAAAACGAATGTGCCGGGCATTCAGCCCGCGCAACAGATGTGGCTTGTGTTGTTGTTGCATATACAGGTGTCCTGATTTTTTTATATGACGACAAATATGCGATGTAGGGCGGTCGGGGGGACGAAATCCCCCCGACGCGGGTACAGAGAACAACGGTGATTAGTGCTGGCTAGGCAATACGGCAGGCAGCAGACGCGTCAGGTGACGTGCGGCCAAAAGCTCAGTGGCATTATCGATATCAGGCGCGAAGAAACGGTCCTGCGTGTAGTGCGACACGCGTTCGCGCAGCAGATGGCGCGCCTCTTCCAGCAGCGGGCTGGTGGTCAGGCCTTCGCGCATATCCAGCCCCTGCGCCGCGGCCAGCCACTCGACGGCCAGTACGCCGCGGGTGTTGTCGGCCATCGCCCACAGGCGGCGACCGGCAGCTGGCGCCATCGATACGTGATCTTCCTGGTTGGCGGAAGTCGGCAGGCTATCGACGCTGTGCGGGTGCGACAACGCTTTGTTCTCGCTGGCCAGCGCCGCCGCCGTCACCTGAGCAATCATAAAGCCGGAGTTGACGCCGCCATTTTTAACCAGGAACGGCGGCAGCTGCGACATATGGCTATCCATCATCAGCGCGATGCGGCGCTCGGAGAGCGAACCGATTTCGGCAATCGCCAGCGCGAGATTATCCGCCGCCATCGCCACCGGTTCAGCGTGGAAGTTACCGCCGGAGATAACATCGTTTTCAGCGGCGAAGACCAGCGGGTTATCGGAAACCGCATTCGCTTCGGCAAACAGCACTTCCGCCGCCTGACGAATCTGGGTCAGGCAGGCGCCCATCACCTGCGGCTGACAGCGCAGCGAGTACGGGTCCTGAACCTTGGCGCAGTTATGGTGCGACTGCGAAATCGCGCTGTCGTCAGTCAGAACGTGGCGATACAGCGCCGCCGCGTCAATCTGCCCGCGCTGGCCGCGAACGTCATGAATTCGCGCGTCGAATGGGCGACGCGATCCCAGCGCCGCTTCGGTCGTTAATGCTCCGCACACCACCGCGGCGGCAAACAAGTCTTCGGCTTCAAACAGGCCGCGTAGCGCAAAGGCCGTCGATGCCTGAGTACCGTTAAGCAGCGCCAGCCCCTCTTTTGCCGCTAGCGTGATCGGTTGCAGCCCCACCTGACGCAGCGCGTCGGTCGCCGGCAGCCATTCGCCGCCGCGTACCCGCGCTTTGCCTTCGCCCAGCAGGGTCAGCGACATATGCGCCAGCGGCGCGAGGTCGCCGGATGCGCCGACTGAACCCTTAGCCGGGATCCACGGGGTCACGCCGGCGTTCACCAGGCCGATCAGCGCCTGAATCACGCTCAGGCGGATCCCGGAGAAGCCGCGGGACAGACTGTTAATCTTCAGCACCATAATCAGGCGCGCCAAATCATCATCCAGCGGCTCGCCCACGCCCGCCGCATGGGACAGCACCAGCGAACGCTGCAGGTTCTCGAGATCTTCCGTTGAAATACGGGTTTGCGCCAGCAGGCCAAAACCGGTGTTGATACCGTAAGCGGTACGCCCTTCGGCGAGAATGGCGTTGACGCAAGCTACGCTCTCATCAATGGCCGCAAAGGCGCTGCTATCAAGGGTCATGTTAACCGGGTGGCTGTAAACGTCGCGAAGCTGCGACAGGCTAAGTTGACCCGGAATTAGCGTTAAAGATTTCATTTAGCGTTCCCCTGCGTTGCCGCAACCATCGGAAGATTTAGACCCTGTTCTGCTGCGCATTCAATAGCAATTTCGTAACCTGCATCCGCATGGCGCATCACGCCGGTTGCCGGGTCATTGTGCAGAACGCGTGCGATACGCGCCGCCGCTTCATCGGTACCATCGCAGACGATAACCATCCCGGAGTGCTGCGAGAAGCCCATGCCGACGCCGCCGCCGTGGTGCAGCGATACCCAGGTCGCGCCGCTGGCGGTGTTGAGCAGCGCGTTGAGCAGCGGCCAGTCGGACACCGCATCGGAGCCGTCGCGCATGGCTTCGGTTTCGCGGTTCGGGCTGGCGACGGATCCAGAATCGAGGTGATCGCGGCCAATAACGATAGGTGCGGAAACTTCACCGCTACGGACCATTTCGTTAAATGCCAGGCCCAACTTCTGACGCCACTCCAGACCTACCCAGCAGATTCGCGCCGGCAGCCCCTGGAAGCTGATGCGCTCGCGCGCCATATCCAGCCAGTGGTGCAGATGCTTATCATCGCTGATGATCTCTTTTACTTTAGCGTCGGTTTTGTAGATATCCTGCGGATCGCCGGACAGCGCCACCCAGCGGAACGGGCCGATACCGCGGCAGAACAGCGGGCGGATATAAGCCGGTACGAAGCCCGGGAAATCAAAGGCGTTGCTGACACCCATTTCTTGCGCCATCTGGCGAATGTTGTTGCCATAGTCGAAGGTCGGTACGCCCATTTCATTAAAGGCCAGCATCGCCTGCACGTGATCGGCCATCGAGCGTTTCGCGGCCAGCATCGTGCCCTGCGGGTCGGATTCGGCTTTCTGCTGGTACTCCTCCCAGCTCCAGCCTTTCGGCAGATAACCGTGCAGCGGGTCGTGGGCGCTGGTCTGGTCGGTGACCATATCCGGGCGCACGCCGCGTTTGACCAGTTCCGGCAGGATGTCGGCGGCGTTGCCGCACAGCGCGATAGAAATAGCGCGGCCTTCGGCGGTATATTTCTTGATGCGCTCAAGAGCGTCATCCAACGAAGTGGCTTGTTCATCGACGTAGCGGGTACGCAGACGGAAATCGATACGGCTCTGCTGACATTCGATGTTCAGCGAGCAGGCGCCTGCCAGCGTCGCGGCCAGCGGCTGCGCGCCGCCCATGCCGCCCAGACCGGCAGTTAATACCCAGCGGCCTTTCAGGCTGCCCTGATAGTGCTGACGACCAGCTTCAACGAAGGTTTCGTAGGTGCCCTGCACGATGCCCTGGCTACCAATGTAGATCCAGCTACCGGCGGTCATCTGGCCGTACATCGCCAACCCTTTGGCATCCAGTTCGTTGAAGTGTTCCCAGGTGGCCCAATGCGGAACCAGGTTGGAGTTAGCGATCAGTACGCGCGGCGAATTTTCGTGGGTTTTGAATACGCCGACCGGCTTGCCGGACTGCACCAGCAGGGTTTCGTCGCTTTCCAGGTTTTTCAGCGCCTTCACGATAGCGTCATAGCATTCCCAGTTACGCGCTGCGCGACCAATACCGCCATAGACCACCAGCTCATGCGGGTTTTCAGCGACATCGGGATCGAGATTGTTCATTAACATACGCAGCGGCGCTTCGGTCAACCAGCTCTTGGCGGTCAGCGTCGTGCCTCGCGGGGCACGTACGTCCAGCTGGCGATATTTGCTTTGCGACATCGGGGTTTCTCCTGACAATTAACGTTGTTTACGTAGATACATATACTTGTCTATACAAGCATGCGCAAGCCAGGATTTAACAGAATTGATACATTTTTGTTATATTGCGTCAGCAATCACGTTTTGCTGACGCTGTGAAGGATCAGGAGCTAAAGTGGCCCTGCAGACGGTAGCGCGCGCCGGGGAACAGCAGGCGGGCGTGAGAGACGATATGCGTCGTTGACCAGGTACGGCGGCGAATAAGCAGACAAGGGTCGTGAGGCAAAATACGCAGCAATGCGCACTCTTCCGCGGTTGCCTGTACCGCTTCGACAATATGCTCGCCTTCGGTTAAGGGCGCGATCAACGACAGATAATCATGCGGCGTGGTGGCGGTGTAGTCCTGTAACAGATAGTCAGGCACCACGGCGGCATGAACGCAGCGATCTTCGATTTGTACCGGGACGTCGTTTTCAAAATGCACCATCAGCGAATGAAAGATGCGCGTGCCTTCAGCGACATTGAGCGCTTCCGCTTGAATCACATCGGCTTCGGTCTCCTCCAGCAGCAGCACTTCGCAGCGATGCTGATGGCGGCGGGAGGCGATTTCATCGGCAATGCTGCGCACTTCAAACAGCGCCGACTGCCCTTTCGGCTCGGCGACGAAGGTACCGACCCCCTGCAGCCTGACCAGCAGGCCTTCATCCGTCAGCTCGCGCAACGCACGGTTGATGGTCATACGGCTGAAGCCGAACTGGGCGACCAGCTCAGCCTCCGACGGGATCCGGTCGTGCGGACGCCACTCCCCGCGATGGATTTTTTCGCTGATCGCCTGCTTCACCTTTTCATAGAAAGGCGCGGGCGCGGAACGAGGTTGTTGTGCAAACATGGCCTGGCTTTCCTTATGCTAAATGAGCGCCTTATGCTAAATAAGCGGAGCGGCGAAACGAAAATAATACCCCGGATCGCTAGCGCCACCAATGGGCGATTTGCCACGCCAGGCGGGCTGCCGCGCGGGCGCCCTGTCCGTCGATGTCAAATTGCGGATTAAACTCGACCAAATCCACCGCCTGCAGCTTGCCGCTAAGGCACAACGGCTCGACAATGCGCAGTAAGGTCGCTAACGGCACCCCCAGCGCCGCCGGGGCGGAAACCGCCGGCATTTCACGCGCCGGTAGCACGTCGAGATCGATGGTCAGATACAGGCGATCGAACTGCGCGATATTACGCTGAAGCTCAGCCAGCACGCGCGCTTCGAAGGCCGCCAGCACTTCCAGATCCTCAACAATAGCCACCTGGCGGCGCGCCGCTTCATCCCATAACGCCTGGGTATTGGCCGCCCGGCTGACGCCAATGCAGGTATAGTGAAAACCACGCTGCTGCGCGTCGCACTCCAGGGCCAACTGGCGGAACGGCGTCCCGGAGCTGGCGCATTCGGCAAAACGTAAATCCAGGTGCGCATCGAGATTAATAATGCCGACTTTTTCACCAGGGAAAGCGTCAAGCACCCCGGCGCCGTGGCCGAAGGCCGTCTCGTGGCCGCCGCCCAGCACCAACGTGCGTTTGCCGACGCGCTGGCAGGCGGCGACCGCCTCGCGTAGCGCCTGATGCGCGGCTTCTAACTGTTCGCCGTCGACGCTAATCGTGCCCATGTCCACACAGCGATCGTGCCCCTGATGGCTGGCCATATTCGCCAGCGCCCGGCGCAGCGTATCCGGGCCTGCGCCGGCGCCGGTACGCCCTTTGTTCCGCCGAACCCCCTCATCGCAGGCGAAGCCGAGTAGCGCTATATCGCCGGGCATCTCCTGCGGCGCGAAGCGTTCCGCGCGCGCGATGGTCTGGAACAGGCGCAGCGCATTAGGCGCTTCCGCACTATCGTCGCGCCCTTGCCAAAGACTGGCGGGCGTCGCTTGCCATAGCATCATTGCATTTCTCCTCGAACGACGCGCTGCCAGAGCGGCGCGCGACCTGGTTCATACACCATTTCAACCGGATGCTCGGCATCCCAGATAGCGAAGTTAGCGACAAAGCCCGCCGCCAGCTGGCCATGGCTATCCTGCCGCCCCAGCGCCCGCGCGGCATGGCGAGTCACCCCGGCCCACGCCTCCTCCGGCGTTAAGCCGAATTTTACGCAGGCCATGTTCATCGCCAGATGCAGGCTGGCGAAGGGGCTGGTGCCCGGATTGAAATCGGTCGCTACCGCCATCGGTACCTGGTACTTGCGCAGCAGTTCCACCGGCGGTTTACGGGTTTCATTGAGGAAGTAAAACGCGCCGGGCAGCAGCGCCGCCACGGTGCCGCTTTCGCGCATCGCCGCCACACCCTCTTCCGTCAGATATTCGATATGATCGGCGGAAAGGCCGTGATAGCGGCTAACCAACTGAGCGCCGCCCAGTGACGAGAGCTGCTCAACGTGGCCTTTCACCGGAATGCCCAGCGCCTGCGCGGCCTGAAATACGCGCTCGGTTTGCTGTGGACTGAAACCAACGTTTTCACAGAAGACGTCGACGCTTTCAAACAGCCCTTCTTGCCACAGCGTCGGCAGTATCGTCTCGCACACCAGCGAGATATAGCCATCGGCGTCGCCTTTATATTCCGGCGGCGTAGCGTGCGCGGAGAGCAGCGTCGCCGAAAGCTCAACCGCATTGTTCTCGGCCAGTTGCCGGGCAACCCGCAGCATCTTGCGTTCGTTTTGCAGATCGAGGCCGTAGCCGGATTTAATCTCCAGCGTCGTCACCCCTTCGCGCAGCAGACGCTCCAGACGCGGCTGCGCCAGCGCCAGCAGTTCGGCTTCGCTGCTTTCACGGGTTGCGCGGACGGTGGAGTTAATACCGCCGCCGTTGGCGCTGATGGTTTGATACGACACGCCGTTCAGCCGCTGCTCCCACTCCTGCGCCCGGCTGCCGCCGAAAATCAGATGCGTGTGGCAGTCAATGAGTCCCGGCGTCAGCAGCCGGCCTTCGAGATCGATACTACGCCCGGCCGGGGCGTCAGCCTCGGCGACGATCGCCTCGATGCGACCGTTACGCACCAGCAGCGCATGACGCTCCAGCAGGCCGTACGGTTGAGAATAATCAGGGTTCAGGGTGGCGAGACGCGCGTTTCGCCAGATAACGAGTTCAGAGGTGGCTTCAGTCATAGCGTTCAACTTGTCATGGG
>CABUCP010000034.1 GCA_902490055.1 uncultured Klebsiella sp.
ATCATGCGCGGAAAAATCGCTTTAGAAGAACACGTATCCACTCCTGAAAATAATCGTTTGTGGGATTCAACCGGCGAAGCCGACCGTAACGGCAGCGAATATATGAAAGACGTTGAACGCCGCCTGCTCGATCGCAGTATTCAGCTCGAAGAGATGGCACAGCGTAATATTGACCACGTCATTCTTTCCCTGACTTCACCCGGCGCGCAATCTATTTTAGATAAAGCCAAAGCGGTCTCTTTTGCCCGCGACACTAACGATTTTATCGTTGATAATTATGTGAAGCCGAATCCAGATAAATTCAGCGCTTTCGCCACCCTGGCCTTACAAAACCCGGAAGCGGCAGCGGAAGAGCTGGAGCGCGCGGTGAAAAAATTAGGCATGAAAGGCGCGCTGATTAATGGCTACACCAACGTCAAAGATAGCGAGCACGGCCTGTATCTTGATGATGAATCCATGCTGGTATTCTGGGATAAAGTCAATGAACTGAACGTGCCGGTGTACCTGCATCCGCGCGAACCGCTGGAAGGCCCGGCGCGCGGTATTTACACCGGTTATGAAAGCCTGATAGGCTCCGCCTGGGGCTTTGCGCAGGAAACCGCGGTTCATGCGATTCGCCTGATGATGAGCGGCCTGTTCGACCGTTATCCGAATCTTAACCTGGTGCTGGGCCACCTTGGCGAAGGGCTGGTACATATGCTGCCGCGAACCCAACATCGCCTCTATCGCCAACGTTTCGGCTGCGGTCTGGGCAAGGCGGAAAAACCGTTAATGCACTACCTGCAAAATAACTTCATCGTCACCACCAGCGGTCATTTTAATACTCACTCGTTAAACAACGCGATTGAAATTATGGGCGCGGACCGCGTGATGTTCTCCGTGGATTATCCGTATGAGGATATTCATCAGGCCTGCGACTGGTTTGATCCATTAGAAATGGAAGCCGGGCTGAAAGATAAAATAGCCTGGGGCAATGCCAGCCGCGTCTTTAATATCAAATAATTGACCAAAACGATTCAGGGCCTGTCTTCAGGCCCTGATTTTTATTATATGGAGGATATATTATGCCGGTAGGTATTTTTGTCTGCAGCGGTTCATTACTGGTCGGCGCTATTGTCGGCGCTTCGCTCAATCGATTCATTCCCGATCACTTTAAAAAAACGCTACCGCTTATTTCCGGGCTAATCTCAATCAGCATGGGCGTGTTCTTTCTCAACAAGCTCATTAACCTACCGCCGATTGCGCTGGCGATTATAGTCGGCACGATTATTGGCGGCCTGCTGAATATTGAGAAGTGGATTGAGCGGGCAGGCACCCGGCTACGCACGCCTATCGAGCGCATTTTTCCCAGCCAAAACGGCGCAGGGGTGGCAGCCGAAGATTTCATGAATCAGTTTATCGCCGTACTGATTCTGTTCTGCGCCAGCGGCACCGGGATTTTTGGCGCCTTAACCGAAGGCATGACCGGCGATCCAACCATTTTGCTGACCAAGTCGATACTCGACTTCTTCACCGCCGCCATTTTTGCTTCCACGCTGGGCTACATCATCACCGCGATTTTTATTCCCCAACTGATCGTGTTCGTGATTTTGTTCTTTGCCGCCACGTTTATCATGACGCTGATAAGCCCATCGATGATTGCCGATTTTACCGCCTGCGGCGGCATTATTATGCTGGCGACCGGTTTCCGGCTCTGCGGGATCCGTCATTTTCCTACCGCCAACATGCTACCGGCGCTGCTGCTGGTGATGCCATTTTCCACCGCCTGGCAGCAGCTGGTTGCCTGAAGCGTCAGCCCTTTTTCGCCTTCGCCAGCATCGCCTTGATATTTGCGACGTTGGCCTGGCCTTTATGCATTCGCTCTTCCGCAGAAATGACTTTTCGCTCCTGCTCCCAAATCAGATCGTCCTGTGGGAGCTCCAGCAGGAAACGGCTCGGCTCCGGGCGCACCAGCTCGCCATACTGTCGGCGTTCCTTGCACAACGTAAAGGTCAGCTCTTTCTGCGCACGAGTGATGCCGACATAGGCCAGGCGGCGCTCTTCATCGACGTTATCTTCATCGATGCTGCTCTGGTGCGGCAGCAGCCCCTCTTCCATACCGACAAGGTAGACGTACGGAAACTCCAATCCTTTTGAGGCATGCAGGGTCATCAACTGGACCTGATCCAGCTCTTCATCCGATTCACCGCGCTCCATCATGTCGCGCAGGGTAAAGCGGGTAACCACCTGGGTCAGCGTCATCGGCTCATCAATCTCGCTGCCTTCCAGCATCTCGGTCATCCAGGTAAACAGCTGGTTGACGTTTTTCATCCGCATTTCCGCGGCTTTCGGGCTGGGCGAGGTTTCATACAGCCAGGATTCATAATCAATCCCGCGAATCAAATCGCGAACGGCGGCAACCGGCTCACGCTCGGTCAGTTGCTGAATTTCCCGCAGCCAGTGGGTGAAGCGGGTGAGCGATTCGTACCCGCGCCCGGTTAGCGTCTGGCTTAGCCCCATATCAAAGCTGGCGGTGAACAAGCCTTTGTTACGGCTCATCGCCCATTCTCCAAGCTTTTGCAGCGTCGCCGGGCCAATCTCACGTTTTGGCGTATTGACGATCCGCAGGAAGGCGCTGTCGTCATCCGGGTTGGTCAGCACGCGCAGATAGGCCAGCAGGTCTTTAATTTCCGGGCGCGAGAAGAACGAGGTACCGCCGGAGATTTTGTACGGGATGCGGTTCTGCATCAGCATCTTTTCAAAAACCCGCGACTGGTGGTTGCCGCGATAGAGGATCGCGTAATCTTTGTAGTTAGTTTTATTAATAAAGTGATGGGCGATCAGCTCGCCGGCGACGCGCTCCGCTTCATGCTCTTCATTATTAGCGGACAGCACTTTCAGTTCGGCGCCGTAGCCAAGCTCGGAGAACAACCGCTTTTCAAAGACGTGCGGGTTATTGGCGATCAGAATGTTGGCGGCCTTCAGAATACGCCCGGATGAACGGTAGTTCTGTTCAAGCTTGATCACCTGCAGCGCCGGGAAATCCTCGCTTAGCAGCACCAGGTTCTGCGGGCGCGCGCCGCGCCACGAGTAGATCGACTGGTCATCGTCGCCCACCACGGTAAAGCGGGCGCGCTGCCCTACCAGTAGCTTCACCAGCTCATACTGGCTGGTGTTGGTATCCTGATACTCATCCACCAGCAGGTAACGGATCTTATTCTGCCAGCGTTCGCGCACCTCTTCATTACGTTGCAGCAGCAGCGTCGGCAGCAGGATCAGGTCGTCAAAATCGAGGACATTGCAGGCCTTCATATGCGCATCATAGAGCCCATAGCAGTGGGCGAAGATGCGGTCCCGTTCGCCTTTCGCGCCAGCCGCCGCCTGTGCCGGCGTTTTTAGATCGTTTTTCCAGCTTGAGATCGTCGAGATCAGCTGCTGCAATACCACTTTGTCATCTTCAATCAAGCCTTCGGTCAGCTCTTTAAGCAGCGCGACCTGGTCGGTGTCATCGAACAACGAAAAGTTAGACTTCATGCCCAGCGCGGCGTATTCACGCTTGATGATATCCAGCCCCAGGGTATGGAAGGTGGAAATCATCAGCCCGCGCGCCTCTTTGCGCCCCAGCGTTTGCCCGACGCGTTCTTTCATTTCGCGCGCGGCTTTATTGGTAAAGGTCACGGCCGCGATATGCCGAGCCTGGTAGCCGCAGCCGCGGATCAAATGGGCGATTTTATTGGTTATAACGCGGGTCTTACCGGAACCGGCACCCGCCAGCACCAGGCACGGTCCGGTAACGAATTCGACGGCTTGTTGTTGGCCAGGGTTTAAACGCATGGGAATATTGCTCAATCTTCGAACGGGGTGTGGATTGTAGCAGAAAGCGGGGCCGAGATTTACCGGCGGATGGTAAAGTGTCAGCCACGCACTTCATCCTGAGAACCTGACCATGGCAAAAAGCGCAGCAGCCCTGCACATTCTGGTAAAAGAAGAGAAACTGGCGCAGGAGATCCTCGCCAAACTGCAACGGGGCGTCAGCTTCGATCATCTGGCGAAGCGCTACTCAAAGTGCCCATCAGGACGCAACGGCGGTGATTTAGGTGAGTTCCAGCAGGGGGTGATGGTCGGGCCGTTTGATAAAGCCGTGTTCAGCTGTCCGCTACTCAAACCCTATGGGCCGGTGCACACCAAATTTGGCTACCATATCATCAAGGTGCTGTATCGCCGTTAACGCATGCTACTATGGCGCCCTGATTTATCCCAACTCAATCAAGGCGCAATCATGGCTAAAACAGCGGCAGCACTGCACATCCTGGTAAAAGAAGAGAAACTCGCTCTCGATCTGCTTGAGCAGCTTAAAAACGGCGCCGACTTCGGCAAGCTGGCGAAGAAACACTCTATTTGCCCGTCAGGAAAGCGCGGCGGCGACCTGGGTGAATTCCGCCAGGGTCAGATGGTTCCGGCATTCGATAAAGTAGTTTTCTCCTGCCCGGAACTGGAGCCGACCGGGCCGCTGCATACCCAGTTCGGTTACCACATCATCAAAGTGCTGTACCGGAAGTAATAAAAAAACCCGGAGACCTTAATCTCCGGGTTTTTGCCTGATGGCGCTTCGCTTATCAGGCCTACCAAACTATTTTTCGGCTTGCCGAAAGACGACGAGGAATTAGCCGGCGACGGCAATACGCTTCATATCAGTCATATAACCGCGCAGTTTCTTACCTACCGCTTCGATAGCGTGGTTACGAATCGCTTCGTTCACGTCACGCAGCTGAGCGTTATCTACCGCGCCTTCGGCAATCGCTTTACCCAGATCGCCGGTCTGCAGCGTGGTCATGAACTCTTTCAGCAGCGGTACGCAGGCATAAGAGAACAGGTAGTTACCGTATTCTGCGGTATCGGAGATAACTACGTTCATTTCATACAGACGCTTACGGGCGATGGTGTTAGCGATCAGCGGCAGCTCATGCAATGATTCGTAGTAGGCGGACTCTTCAATGATGCCGGAATCAACCATGGTTTCGAAGGCCAGCTCAACGCCCGCTTTCACCATCGCGATCATCAGAACGCCTTTATCGAAGTACTCCTGCTCGCCGATTTTACCTTCAAACTGCGGCGCGGTTTCAAATGCGGTTTTACCGGTCTCTTCACGCCAGGTCAGCAGGTTTTTGTCGTCGTTCGCCCAGTCAGCCATCATACCGGAGGAGAACTCACCGGAGATGATGTCATCCATGTGTTTCTGGAACAGCGGCGCCATAATTGTTTTCAGCTGTTCGGACAGCGCGTAAGCACGCAGTTTCGCCGGGTTAGACAGGCGATCCATCATCAGGGTGATGCCGCCCTGTTTCAGCGCTTCGGTAATGGTTTCCCAACCGAACTGAATCAGTTTTTCCGCGTAAGCCGGATCGGTACCTTCCGCCACCAGCTTGTCGAAGCACAGCAGAGAACCTGCCTGCAGCATACCGC
Source organism: uncultured Klebsiella sp. (assembly GCA_902490055.1). GTDB lineage: Bacteria > Pseudomonadota > Gammaproteobacteria > Enterobacterales > Enterobacteriaceae > Klebsiella. The sequence continues at coordinate 5,443 of CABUCP010000034.1, forward strand.
AGAGGATGGTCTGCTCACCCATCAGGTCAGATTTAACTTCTGCCACGAAGGAGGATTCCAGAACGCCCGCACGATGACCGCCGGTCGCTGCCGCCCAGGCTTTCGCAATCGCCATGCCTTCGCCCTTCGGATCGTTTTCCGGATGTACGGCGATAAGCGTCGGCACGCCGAAACCACGTTTGTACTCTTCACGCACTTCGGTACCCGGGCACTTCGGCGCCACCATCACCACGGTGATGTCTTTACGGATCTGCTCACCGACTTCAACGATGTTGAAGCCGTGGGAGTAACCCAGCGCCGCGCCGTCTTTCATCAGCGGCTGTACGGAACGCACAACGTCAGAGTGCTGTTTGTCCGGCGTCAGGTTAACCACCAGGTCAGCCTGCGGGATCAGCTCTTCATAGGTACCGACTTTGAAGCCGTTTTCAGTCGCTTTACGCCAGGAAGCGCGCTTCTCGGCAATCGCTTCTTTACGCAGCGCATAGGAGATATCCAGGCCGGAGTCACGCATGTTCAGCCCCTGGTTCAGGCCCTGCGCGCCACAGCCGACGATGACTACTTTTTTACCCTGAAGATAGCTTGCGCCATCGGCAAATTCATCGCGCCCCATAAAGCGGCATTTGCCCAGCTGAGCCAGCTGCTGGCGCAGATTCAGTGTGTTGAAGTAGTTAGCCATGGTGATACCTCGTGATGTTGTGTTGTCGTGCTTATTGTTCGGTTCGCGTTTTGCGAGAATGAACCCACTATATGACAGGAATTTCGTTGCGAAAATTGATATATTCACAATAATTGCAACGTCATCCTCAGGGGATTGAGTCATGGATTTACGCGATCTGAAAACCTTTCTGCACCTGGCGGAAAGCCGTCATTTTGGCCGCAGCGCGCGGGCCATGCATGTCAGCCCATCCACTCTGTCGCGCCAGATTCAGCGCCTGGAAGAGGATCTCGGCCAGCCGCTGTTTGTTCGCGATAATCGCACCGTAACGCTAACCGAGGCCGGCGAAGAACTGCGAACTTTCGCGCAGCAAACCCTGCTGCAGTATCAGCAGCTACGCCACACCATCGACCAGCAGGGGCCGTCGCTCTCCGGCGAGCTACATATCTTCTGCTCCGTCACCGCCGCCTATAGCCACCTGCCGCCGATTCTCGACCGCTTTCGCGCCGCGCATCCTTCGGTAGAAATTAAACTGTCGACCGGCGATGCCGCCGACGCGATGGAAAAAGTGGTTACCGGAGAAGCCGACCTGGCCATTGCCGGTAAACCGGAGACGCTGCCGGGCTCGGTGGCGTTTTCGATGCTGGAAAATCTTGCAGTGGTGCTGATTGCTCCGGCGCTTCCCTGCCCGGTACGCAACCAGGTGACGGTCGATCATCCCGATTGGGCTACGGTACCGTTTATCATGGCCGATCAGGGCCCGGTACGGCGGCGCATCGAGCTCTGGTTCCGCCGCCATAAAATTAGCAATCCATCCATTTACGCCACCGTCGGCGGCCATGAGGCCATGGTGTCGATGGTCGCGCTCGGCTGCGGCGTGGCGCTACTACCGGAAGTGGTGCTGGAAAACAGCCCCGAGCCGGTACGTAATCGCGTGATGATCCTCGACCGCAGCGATGAGAAGACGCCATTTGAACTGGGCGTCTGTGCACAAAAAAAGCGGCTGTATGAGCCGCTTATTGATGCGTTCTGGAAAATCCTGCCTAACCACTAGCCCGCGAGGAAAAAGCGGAACGCCGGGTTATGGGTTTCATCGTGGCACTCGTAGCCCAGTTCCTTAAGACGGGTTTCAAAATCCGGCTCATGTTCGCCAAGCTCAAACGCCGCCAGCACGCGGCCAAAATCAGTGCCGTGGCTGCGATAGTGGAACAGTGAGATATTCCAGTGGGTACCGAGCGTATGCAGAAATTTAAGCAGCGCTCCCGGCGACTCCGGGAATTCGAAGCTAAACAGGCGCTCACGCAGCGGTTTTGACGGCCGCCCGCCAACCATATAGCGCACGTGTAGCTTCGCCATTTCGTCATCGGAAAGATCAACTACGCTGTAACCGCCCTGGCTCAGCAGATCGAGGATCTCTTTGCGCTCATCCAGCCCGCGACTCAGCCGCACGCCAACAAAAATGCAGGCATCTTTGGCATCGGCGAAGCGGTAGTTGAACTCGGTGACCGAACGGCCGCCCAGCAGCTGGCAGAATTTCAGGAAACTGCCTTTCTCTTCCGGGATGGTCACCGCCAGCAGCGCTTCGCGCTGTTCCCCCAGCTCACAGCGCTCGGAAACATAACGCAGGCCGTGGAAGTTAACGTTAGCGCCGGAAAGTACGTGGGCCAGCCGCTCGCCGCGAATATTATGCTGGGCAATGTACTTTTTCATCCCCGCCAGCGCCAGCGCGCCGGAAGGCTCCGCTACCGCCCGCACATCTTCAAACAGATCCTTCATCGCCGCGCAGATAGCGTCGCTATCAACGGTGATGATGTCGTCAAGATACTCCTGACACAGACGGAAGGTTTCATCGCCGATACGCTTCACCGCCACGCCTTCGGCAAACAAGCCGACGCGCGGCAGATCCACCGGATGACCGGCATCCAGCGCCGCTTTCAGGCATGCCGAGTCTTCGGCTTCAACCGCTATCACTTTAATCTGCGGCATAAGCTGTTTGATCAGCACCGCAACGCCTGCCGCCAGGCCGCCGCCGCCGACCGGTACGAAGACGCGGTCGATATGGGCATCCTGCTGCAGCAGCTCCAGCGCCAGAGTCCCCTGACCGGCAATCACCATTGGGTGATCGAACGGCGGCACCCAGGTAAAGCTCTGTTGCCGCGCCAGCTCGATCGCCCGGGCTTTCGCTTCATCAAAGTTAGCGCCATGCAATAGCACTTCGCCGCCAAAGCCGCGAACGGCATCGACTTTGATGTCAGCGGTCGCCACCGGCATCACAATCAGCGCCTTAACGCCCAATCGGGAAGCGGAAAACGCCACGCCCTGTGCATGGTTGCCCGCCGAAGCCGTAATCACGCCATTCGATTTTTGTTCCGCTGTCAGGCCGGACATCATCGCGTAGGCGCCGCGCAGCTTGAAGCTATGCACCGGCTGGCGGTCTTCGCGTTTCACCAGAATAACGTTATCCAGCCGCGAAGAGAGCTTGTCCATTTTTTGCAGCGGCGTTTTCTGCACCGCTTCATAAACCGGCGCGCGCAGTATCGCCCGGAGATATTCCGCCCCCTCAGGGGCGGCGGATAGGGGTTGCGACTCGGCCATGATTAACCCCCAAGTTTTGATTTATCGCGCACGGCGCCTTTGTCGGCGCTGGTCGCGAGGCTGGCGTAAGCGCGCAGCGCGAAGGAGACCTGGCGCTCGCGGTTTTTCGGCGTCCACGCCTTATCGCCACGCGCTTCCTGCGCTTCGCGACGCGCGGCGATTTCCGCATCGCTGAGCTGGAGCTGGATACCGCGGTTTGGGATATCAATGGCAATCATGTCGCCATCTTCGATAATCGCGATGTTGCCGCCGCTTGCCGCTTCCGGCGATACGTGGCCAATGGAAAGCCCGGAGGTGCCGCCGGAGAAACGGCCATCGGTGATCAGCGCGCACGCTTTGCCGAGGCCCATAGACTTCAGGAAGGTCGTCGGATAGAGCATCTCCTGCATCCCCGGCCCGCCTTTCGGCCCTTCATAGCGGATAACCACAACGTCGCCGGCAACCACTTTGCCGCCAAGGATGGCTTCAACCGCTTCGTCCTGGCTTTCATAAACTTTCGCCGGACCGGTAAATTTCAGAATGCTATCGTCAACGCCTGCGGTTTTCACGATGCAGCCATTTTCGGCAAAGTTGCCGTACAGGACCGCCAGACCGCCGTCCTTGCTGTAGGCATGCTCCAGAGAACGAATGCACCCTTCGGCGCGATCGTCATCGAGGGTATCCCAGCGGCACTCCTGCGAAAATGCCTGAGTGGTGCGGATCCCCGCCGGACCGGCGCGGAACATCTGCTTCACCGCTTCATCCTGAGTCAGCATTACATCGTAACGCTCAAGGGTTTGCGGCAGCGTCAGGCCGAGAATATTTTTCACCTCGCGGTTCAGCAGACCCGCGCGATCCAGTTCGCCGAGGATCCCCAGCACGCCGCCGGCGCGGTGCACGTCTTCCATATGGTATTTCTGCGTACTCGGCGCCACTTTGCACAGCTGCGGCACCTTGCGAGAGAGCTTATCGATATCGCTCATGGTGAAGTCGATTTCGGCTTCCTGCGCCGCCGCCAGCAGGTGCAGTACGGTATTGGTCGAGCCGCCCATCGCGATATCCAGGGTCATGGCATTTTCAAATGCCGCTTTGCTGGCGATATTGCGCGGCAATGCGGTGGCGTCGTCCTGCTCGTAGTAGCGTTTGGTCAGCTCGACAATACGTTTACCGGCGTTGAGGAACAGCGCTTTACGATCGGCATGGGTCGCCAGCAACGAGCCGTTACCCGGCTGCGACAGACCTAACGCTTCGGTCAGGCAGTTCATCGAGTTCGCGGTAAACATCCCGGAACATGAACCGCAGGTTGGACAAGCGGAGCGTTCTACCTGGTTGCTCTGATCGTCGGACACTTTTGGATCCGCGCCCTGAATCATGGCATCAACCAGATCCAGCTTGATAATTTTGTCAGACAGCTTGGTCTTCCCGGCCTCCATTGGGCCGCCGGAAACAAAAATTACCGGAATATTCAGGCGCAGGGAGGCCATCAGCATCCCCGGGGTGATCTTGTCGCAGTTGGAGATGCAGACCATCGCATCGGCGCAGTGGGCGTTAACCATATACTCGACCGAGTCAGCGATCAGCTCACGAGATGGCAGTGAATAGAGCATCCCCCCGTGGCCCATGGCGATCCCATCATCCACCGCGATGGTGTTGAATTCTTTGGCGACGCCGCCGGCAGCTTCAATCTGCTCGGCAACCAGCTTACCAAGATCGCGCAGATGCACGTGCCCTGGTACAAACTGGGTAAAGGAGTTGACGACGGCGATGATCGGTTTGCCGAAATCGTCATCGGTCATCCCGGTTGCGCGCCACAGCGCGCGGGCGCCCGCCATATTGCGGCCATGTGTGGTGGTGGCGGAACGGTACTTAGGCATGCTCTTTTACTCCCATCTTTGTTTATTCAATGGGACGGTGCGTGCCGTCCCATTTTTAATTACTTGCTTACCGGATCCAACCAGCCCCATTTATCTTCCGTTTCACCGGTAAAGAGGCCAAAGAATGCTTCCTGAATGCGTTTGGTCACCGGCCCGCGGCGGCCTGCGCCAACCTGAATACCGTCAACGCTGCGTACCGGGGTGATTTCCGCGGCGGTGCCGGACATAAAGACTTCATCCGCCAGGTACAGCGATTCGCGGGACAGCACCTGTTCACGCACTTCAATGCCGAGATCTTTCGCCAGCTTGATGATGGCGTCACGAGTAATACCCGGCAGCGCGGAAGAGGTAAACGGCGGGGTAAACAGCACGCCGTCTTTCACCTCAAACAGGTTTTCGCCAGCGCCTTCGGAAATATAGCCGTTCACGTCCAGCGCAATGCCTTCCTGATAACCATGACGACGCGCTTCGCTGCCGACCAGCAGAGAAGAAAGATAGTTACCGCCAGCTTTCGCCGCTGTAGGGATGGTGTTTGGCGCCGCGCGGTTCCAGGATGAAACCATCGCATCGATCCCCTGCTCCAGCGCTTCTGCGCCGAGGTATGCTCCCCACGGGAACGCCGCGATGATAACGTCGGTGTTGTAACCGTCCGGCGGGTTAACGCCCATGCCGACATCACCCACGAACACCAGCGGACGGATATAGGCGCTGGTCAACTTATTGGTGCGAATAACTTCGCGGCAGGCTTCCATCAGTTCATCAACGCTCAGAGAAACCGGGAAACGGTAGATTTTGGCTGAGTCATGCAGACGCTGCATGTGTTCGCGATGGCGGAACACCACTGGTCCTTTGTGAGAATCGTAGCAACGGATACCTTCGAATACCGAAGTACCGTAGTGCAGCGCGTGGGACATCACGTGCACTTTTGCTTCGCCCCATGGGGTCATCTCGCCATTGAACCAAATGTAATCAGCTTTCTTCGTCGTCATTTTTTTATTCCTCTGCGCTCAGGCGCGGATTTGTTGTGATGTGGGTTGCTGGATCTCGACGCAGGCGACGTCCACCAGTTTGCGTAACTGGCTAAACAGTAATTCGACGGGCCGCTGACTGGCAACGGTCAATTCGATATTTATGTTCTGGGCATCCGGCGCAGTTTCCATGTTCATAGAGCAGATCTGAAAACCACGGTGGCGTACCACGCGCAGCACGCGTTCTAAGGTTTCGGGGTTGAAGCGAGCCTGTAAAGCGACCTGATGTTGCATCATGATAATTTCTCCAGCATTTCTGCATTACTGGCGCCGGGCGGCACCAATGGCCAGACATTCTCAAGTTCGTCGATTGAGACATGAAGCAGGTATGGCCCCTGGCTCGAGAGCATGGTGTCGAGTGCCGCTTCAACCTGGTCTTTACGGGTGATGTGCTGGCCAGGAATGCCGAAGGCGCTGGCCAGGGTGAGAAAATCAGGGTTATCGGTGAGCGTGGTTTCGCTGTAGCGTTCCTGGAAAAACAGCTGCTGCCACTGGCGAACCATGCCTAAACGTTGGTTATCCAGCAGCACGATTTTCAATGGCAGCTGCTTGCGCTTAACGGTGCCCAGCTCCTGCACGTTCATCATGAAGGAGCCATCGCCGGAGATGCAGATAACGGTATCGTCCGGGCGGGCAACCTGCGCGCCAACCGCAGCCGGCAGGCCAAAGCCCATCGTGCCCAGGCCGCTGGAGGTGATGAAATTTTCCGGACGGGTATAGGTCATATGCTGTGCCGACCACATCTGGTGCTGGCCAACATCGGTCGTTACGACACAATCCGCCGGTTTGCGATCGGACAGCTGTTTCAGCAGCAGTGGCGCGTAGATGGCCTCGCCGGGGTGATCGTAGCGCCAGGCGTGCTCCACGCGCAGCTGCGCGCAGTGCTCGCGCCAGGCATCGATAGACAACGGCTGCTGCAGCGCCGGCAGCGTAGCGTTCAACTCGCCGGTTAAGGCGATGTGCGCCTGACGCAGCTTGTTCAACTCAGCCGGATCGATATCCATATGAATCACTTTGGCATGGGGGGCAAAGGTGTTCAGCTTGCCGGTCACCCGGTCATCAAAACGCGCGCCGACGGCGATCAGCAAATCGCACTCCTGAACCGCCAGGTTTGCCGCCTTGGTGCCGTGCATCCCCAGCATTCCAAGATAGTACGGATAATCTGCTGCCACGGCGCCCAGCCCTTTCAAGGTACAGGTTACCGGCATTTGCGTAACGCTCAAAAATTCACGAAGCGCCGGCACCGCCTGCGCCATCCCTACGCCGCCGCCCACGTACAGCATCGGTTTGTCGGACTGGGCAAGCATCGCTAACGCTTGCTCAACTTCCGCATAAGGGAACGCAACATCGTCAGGTACGGTTGAGAAATGCGGATCCAGCTCCCCTTTCGCCAACTGGATATCTTTCGGAATATCTACCAGTACCGGGCCGGGACGGCCTGAGTTTGCCACCTGGAAAGCTTCGGCGATCACCCGCGGCAGCTCTTCCAGGGATTGCACCAGGAAACTGTGTTTGGTGCAGGCCAGCGACAAACCGAGAACGTCCACTTCCTGGAAAGCGTCGGTGCCGATAAACGGCGCCGCCACCTGACCGGTGATGGCCACGACGGGGACAGAATCCAGCAGCGCATCAGCCAGACCGGTGATCAGGTTGGTGGCGCCAGGGCCGGAAGTGGCGATACAGACCCCGGTTTTCCCCGTGGCGCGGGCATAACCGAGGGCGGCCATTGCGGCTCCCTGTTCGTGACGGCACAGTAGGTGTTCCACGCCGCCGTCATACAATGCATCGTAAACCGGCATAATTGCGCCACCCGGATAGCCAAAAACCGTCTCGACACCCTGTGCTCGCAAAGCATGTACCACCCACTGCGCCCCGTTCATAGTTAGTTCCCCGTCATAGATCGGGAGAAACAGAATTTTATGC
>CABUCP010000035.1 GCA_902490055.1 uncultured Klebsiella sp.
CATTTTAATTATATTAACGCCTTTGCTAGCGTAATAACCAGTCCCGACAACAGGAAACCACCATGACCACAGCGCGAGTGGAAAAATTACGCCAGTTTATTCAAGACCTTGATGCCCTACATCGCCAGTTTGCCGATGAACCTTCCTTGCTCAACGCCGTCGCCGCGCGCCTGTCTTCGCTGGTGAAAAAAGATGACTGGTTGCCGGAAGAGTACACTCTGCCGCATCCGCATCACTATCAACAGTATCTGCTACATGCCGATTCCGGACAGCGCTTTTCGATTGTCAGTTTCGTCTGGGGGCCGGGGCAATCGACGCCGATTCACGATCACCGGGTATGGGGAGCCATCGGCATGCTGCGCGGCGCGGAGGAGAACCAGCGTTATCGGCTCGATGAGCGCGGGTTGCCGGTCGCCTGCGGCCTTGCAGAACGCCTTTCTCCCGGCAGCGTGGAAAAAGTCTCTTCCCGCGACGGCGATATTCACCGGGTGAGTAATGCGCTGGCGGACCGCGTCTCAATCAGTATTCACGTCTACGGCGGAAATATCGGCGGCGTCAGGCGCGCGGTTTATACCCCAGAGGGGATCGTCAAACCTTTTGTTTCTGGTTACTCCAACCGCCACCTGCCCAATATCTGGGATCTCTCAAAGGATAACTAATATGTCCATTTATACCTACCGCCAGGCAGCCCAGGTGCGCCAGGCGCTAATCGACGGCGCGGAACTGGCGCTGATTGATGTTCGCGAAGAGGCCGCATTTGCTACCAACCATCCGCTGTTTGCCGCCAATTTGCCGCTCAGCAAGCTGGAGCTGGAGATTTTCCGCCGCGTGCCGCGCCTGACGACGCCAATAACCCTCTACGACAACGGTGAAGGTCTCGCGGAGCAGGCCCTTGAACGCCTACACCGCTGGGGTTATCAGGATGTCGCATTACTGGAGGGCGGCCTGGCGGGCTGGCGACGTAGCGGCGGCGAACTGTTTCAGGACGTCAACTCGCCGAGCAAAGCCTTCGGCGAGTTGGTCGAGCACGAGCGTCATACCCCTTCCTTGAGCGCCGATGAAGTGAAGGCGCTGATCGAGGGTCCCCAGCCCGTAGTGGTGGTCGACGCGCGGCGTTTCGATGAATATCAGACGATGAATATTCCCGGCAGCATCAGCGTCCCCGGTGGGGAGCTGGCGTTACGCATTGAAGGCCTGCTGCCATCGTCGCAAACGCCGGTGATCGTTAACTGCGCCGGCCGCACCCGCAGCCTTATCGGTAGCCAATCGCTGCGCAATGCCGGTTTAGCCAATCCGGTATACGCACTGCGCAACGGTACCATCGGCTGGACCCTGGCCGGGCTGGAACTCGAGCACGGCCAGCAGCGGCGCTACGACGCCGATTTTCGTGCTTCGGCACAACGCGTTGCTGCGGTGACGCAGCTGGCCGAGCGCGCCGGGGTGGCCTCTATTGATGCCCCTACTTTAGCCCGCTGGCAGCAACAGCCGGCACGTACCACCTACCTGTTTGATGTCCGCAGCCCCGAGGAGTACGCCGCAGGCCATCTGCCCGAAAGCGTTAATACGCCCGGCGGCCAGCTGGTGCAGGAAACCGATCATTACGCCAGCGTGCGCGGCGCGCGGATTGTACTGGTCGCCGATGATGAGATACGCGCGCCAATCACCGCCTCCTGGCTGGCGCAGATGGGCTGGGAAGTGGCGGTATTACGCGATGTCCGCATGGAGCAATTGAGCGAACGCGGCATTCTGCCCGCCAACGTACCGCCGCCGCCGCAGGCTGAGGAGATAACCCCAGCGCAATTAGCGGAACAACTGCAGGAACCCGGTACCGTGGTACTGGATTTTACCACCAGCGCGAACTATGTCGCGCGGCATATTCCCGGCGCCTGGTGGCTGGTACGTTCACAACTGAATCAGGCGCTTGAGATGCTTCCTCCCGCTGTACGTTACGTTGTCACTTGTGGCAGTAGTTTACTGGCTCGTTACGCGGTGCCTGAAGTGGCGGCATTAACCGGTAAGCCGGTACAACTGTTAAGCGGCGGGACGCTGGCGTGGATTAACGCGGGTCTGCCGCTGGAACAGGGCGAGACCCATCTGGCGACGCCGCGCAGCGATCGTTACCAACGGCCGTACGAAGGAACCGATAACTCAGCAGAGGCGATGCAGGCTTATCTCGACTGGGAGTATGGCCTCGTGGAACAGTTAGCGCGCGATGGTACCCACGGCTTTAAGGTGGTGTAAATTAAAACCCGGTGGCAACACGGCCACCGGGGATAACTTACCGTTATTGTGAATTAAATTTCCGGGGTGGTTTTAAAGCCCACCAGCATCAGGATCGGCTGCTTCTGCTCCGCAGCGGCGTCAAACTGGTAATGGTTGCCCTGACGGTCGCCGCCGATGTACCAGGAGATCTCCGTTTTCCCTTCCGCCAGCGCTTTACGCACCGCTTTATCGATATCAACCATTCGATACTCACGAGAGGAATTGAGATACAGTTGAGCATCGGAGTTGTAGCTGCAGGTTGGACGATGCTTCCAGGTCACGCTCGCCGCGCTCCAGTCATTGCTGGCCGGATAGAAGAAGATCTGGTCCGCGCCGTTGGTTTCCACTTTGCCGCCGTACAGACGCAGGCGATATTTAAACAGCGACGCATCCTGATCTTTCGGCAGCGCCGGGATCTTAAACTTCACTAAGGTCAGCGTTTCCGGATTGCTGGTACGGCCGCCGTTCTTCCAGTTATCGGAAATCTCCAGCGCGGTCGGCGCGGCGACGCTAGTGTTCGGTTGCGCGCTCGCTACAACCGCGTTTTCTTCCGCCAGCGAGAAGCCATAAGGCACGTTAGTGCCGCAATCCATACCTTCATTCATACAGTGTTCGGTCATGAAGTGCGCGCCCTCTACCGTCCATCCGTTCATGAAATCCGCATGGGCGGTATAGATGCTGCCCCACTTCTCTTCCCGTTTATCACCATTCATCACCGGGTCCATCGACAGTTCGATTTTCGCGGTATCCAGTGATTTAATCTGCGGCAGCACGTAGGCGATATTCATATTAACCGTCGGGATTTTTACCGGATAGCCGGCTGGACAAGCGCCGTTCACATCATAAGCGGCGTTGCTTTGCCCGTGGCTCGGTTTCAGGTTGACCCCGTCCCAGCAGTTTGGGAACTGAATACCGATATTAAACTGCACCGCATCGCCCGCTTTACGCAGGCCGCACACTTCACCGGCTTTGTTGCTATAGCCTTTGCCGTTGGCGCACATAAAGGTTATTCGTGAGCTCGGCGCGGAACCGTGGTGATCGCCGGCCAGCAGTTCCAGTCCCGACGGGAACGGATGCAGCGGATATTGGTCGACTTTAGTGGCCTGATAATAGGTTTTTTGATACGCCGGGGTGACAATCTGCCCGTCCGGTAGCTTCATCGACGGCGCCCAATAGGCGGAGCTATCGGCCTTATTATCACAGGTCGTTTCCGGCTGCGCGCGCAGGGTTTGATAGGTAGAAACGGCATCGGTGTGGGTATTGCCGAAGAAGTCATGCCACATCGCCTGGTTTGGCATGCCGAACATCATAATGGCATCGTCGCCGAGGGTGTGGCTGTAGGCGCATACCGCCTGGGCCTGCGGTCCTGCATGGGCGGAAAACGCGCTGGCGGCCAGCAGCGGGGTTAGTGCAAGTACAATTGAGTTGGCTTTCATTTTACGATCCTCCTTGTTTGAAGGACCGTAGAGATAGCAAGCTCGCGTCGATGTTACACATCAACAAACATCATTTTATCTCATTCGCGCATAATCCATGAATACTGGAAGGTTTTCGCCGCCGGGAAATGGGTGCGCCGCCGATAGGAGCCCAGCGCCTGCGGCGTGCAGTAGGTACAGCTACCGAGCCATTCGCTATTCTCGTCAGGCACCCCAGCCTGCCGCAACACCAATTGCGCCAGCGCGCGGAGATCGAACCACAGATTATCGCCGCCGGCGGCCTGCGCTTGCCCGGTTTCAGGCGGGGTAAGCCGTTGATGATACAGCCGATGGCTGTAGCGTTTTGCCAACTCGCCCGCCGGCATTGTCAACAGCGTCTGATAAAATTCGCTCGAAACTTCATAGCAGCAGGCGTGAATATGCGGCCCGCAGACCACCACTACATCTTCCATCGCTACCTGATGCTGGCGAAACAGCGCCAGGCTGTTTTCGATAATGCCGCTGGCCGCCCCGCGCCAGCCGGCGTGTACGCTACAGACGTGGCGCCCGTCGCGCGAGGCCATTAACAGCGGCAGGCAGTCGGCGGTCACCACGCCAACTTTTTGCCCCGGCAGGGAGGTGAAGACCGCATCAGCATGCGGGCGCTCCGGCAGCGGCGCCTGATAGTGATGGACGACATTGCCATGAACCAATTTCACCGGCGCCATTTCGCTATAGGGAAAGGCGGCGGTTTCGTGCATATCAAGAAAAGCGTAGCGAATACCGGGGATATCACTTAACAAGCGGGATGGATAAGACATAACGGCGCGTGAATGGATTGGTGGTGGATTTACCGTAGGTCAAAGCCGCTCGATACGCAAGATGTTAGCGGTTTTTCCCGACGGTACGCTGGGTATACCAAACCCACCGCCCGGCCAACCGGAGAATGGCAATGAAGGAAGCCGTATTTTGCAAATAGCTTGATCTTAGGGGGTAGATACGCCGTTAATATTTGCGCCCGGCTACGCTATATAATTTAATACACAGCGATTCTACTTAGCCAACCGGGCCAATCCATGTCAAAACACCGTTTACTTCTGGGCCTGACGCTGCTCAGCGCCAGTCTGTTCGCCAGTCAAGCCTTTGCCGACCGTACCGTGACCGACCAGCTAGGCCGCCAGGTCACGCTACCGGATCACGTCACTCGTGCGGTGGTGCTACAGCACCAGACGCTTAATCTTCTGGTACAGCTGAATGCCGGCGACGATATTGTCGGCGTGCTAAGCAGTTGGAAAAAGCAGCTCGGGCCACAGTTTGCCCGCTTTATGCCCAATATTGAAAAACTACCGACGCCGGGCGATTTAACCCAGGTCAATATCGAAAGCCTGCTGGCGCTGCATCCGCAGGTGGTTTTCGTCGCTAACTATGCGCCGCAGGCGATGATCCAGCAGATTCAGAACGCCGGGATTGCGGTTGTCGCGATTTCCCTGCGTCAGGACGCGGCGGGTGAGAAAAACAAAATGAACCCAACGATGGCCGATGAAGAGCAGGCCTATAACGACGGGTTGAAACAGGGGATCCGCCTGATTGGCGAAGTGGTTGAACGCCAAAGCCAGGCCGAAGCGCTGATTGATTACACCTTCAAGGCGCGCGCAAAAGCCAACGCCCCGGTCGCCGATATCCCTGAGAACCAGCGGGTGCGCGTGTACATGGCTAATCCCGACCTCAACACTTACGGCTCCGGCAAATATACCGGCCTGATGATGAAGCATGCCGGGGCGCTGAACGTTGCCGCCGCCTCGGTCAAGGGCGCGCGTCAGGTTTCGCTGGAGCAGGTTCTGCAGTGGAACCCCGAGGTGATCTTCGTTCAGGACCGCTATCCGCAGGTGGTCAAACAGATTGAGAGCGACCCGCAGTGGCAAGGGATCGATGCGGTGAAAAATCACCGCGTATGGCTGATGCCGGAATACGCCAAGGCCTGGGGCTACCCGATGCCGGAAGCGCTGGCGATCGGTGAACTGTGGATGGCGAAAAAACTCTATCCTTCACGCTACCAGAATGTCGATGTGGACGCTAAAGCGCAGGATTACTATCAGCGCTTCTACCGCGTGAAGTGGACGCCGGATGCACAATAATATTCACCGTTGGACGTTGCTGCACGGCGGACTGGCGGCGGCGACGCTGTTTATCGCCGTGGTCTCGCTGTGTCTTGGGCAGTACCCTCTTAGCCTTAGCGAGGTCTTTCACCAGCTAGCGCAGGGTGCGCCCGGCAGCGGCGTCGCCGGGCAGATAGTCTGGTCGGTCAGACTCCCCCGGGTGGTGATGGCGCTGCTGGCCGGCGGCGCGCTGGGGCTGTGCGGCGCGACCCTACAGGGCGTGTTCCAGAACCCGCTGGTCGACCCTCACATCATCGGCGTAACCTCGGGCTCCGCCTTCGGCGGCACGCTGGCTATTCTGCTGGGATTCGATACCGTGCTAATGATGGGATCCACCTTCTTCTTCGGCCTTGCCGCGCTGGTGCTGGTCTATCTGATCGCACGGCTACAGGGGCGTGAAAGCACGCTGGTGCTAATCCTCTCCGGCATTATTCTCAGCGGCTTCTTTGCCGCGCTGGTGAGCCTGATGCAGTACCTCGCCGACACCGAAGAGACCCTGCCGAATATCGTCTTCTGGCTGCTCGGCAGCTTTGCCACCGCCAACTGGCACAAAGTGCTGATCATGGCGCTGCCGGTGGCCGTCGCCGCTGCGATACTACTAAAGCTGCGCTGGCGCATTAACCTGCTGGCGCTGGAAGATAAAGACGCCCGCGGGCTGGGTATCTCCGTCGCCGCATTGCGCCGCGGAGTGCTGGTCTGCTGCGCGGTGCTGGTCGCCGCGCAGGTCGCGGTGAGCGGCAGCATCGCCTGGGTCGGGCTGGTTATTCCGCATCTGGCGCGACTGCTGGTCGGCGCCGATCATCGCCGCCTGTTGCCGACCGCATTCTGGCTCGGCGGCGCGTTTATGATCGTCGTGGACGACCTGGCGCGCACCTTAACCCAGGCGGAGATCCCGATTGGCATTATTACCGCCCTGCTCGGCGCGCCGCTGTTTACCTTTTTACTGATTCAATCCCGACGCCGGGGAGTTGCGCAATGAGCCTTTCATTATCGCTTGAAGCCTTACAATACGGCCATCGTCAACCGCTCTTCGCCCCGCTGACGATGCACTGCCGGCCCGGCGAGATCTGGGCGGTACTGGGCGCCAACGGGCGCGGAAAAAGTACGCTGCTGGATACCCTAACCGGCGTTCTGCCGCCGCTCGGCGGGCAGTTTCGCGTAGAAGGCGGGATCGCTATTGTGCCGCAGTCGTTTCGTCCGGCATTCGGCTGGCTGGTGCGCGATGTGGTGCTGATGGGGCGCGCCCGCCACGTCGATCTGTTCGCCCAGCCGGGGCCGGAAGATGAACAGCAGGTTCAGCAGGCGCTGGCGCAGTTGGCGATCGGCGCGCTAGCCAATCAGGTATTCCGCGCCCTCTCCGGCGGCCAGCAGCAGCTGGTGCTGATTGCCCGCGCGCTGGTCGGCGCCAGTCAGAACATCCTGTTGGACGAACCCTGCTCGGCGCTGGATCTGGCCAATCAACAGGTGGTGTTGCAGCTGATAAGCGATCTTGCTCATCAGCAGAGGCGCACCGTGGTATTCACCACCCATGACCCGACGCACGCCCTGCAGATAGCCAGCCATACCCTGCTGCTCTTGCCGGGCGGCGAATGGCTGGCGGGGCCCTCGGCCGAGGTGCTTAGCGAAGCGAACCTGCAGCGCGCCTACGGCCTGCCGGTGCACAAAATCGATCATCCCGGCTGCGCGGTGCCGCTACTGGCGCCGCAGTTTACGATCCATCGCTAATGGCCAAAAAGCCCGCCGCGCGCAAAAAGGTCTGCCCTTCTTCACCGGTAATAAAATCCCGTAGCTGCCGCGCGGCGGCGCTTTCCTCAATCTGTGCGAGCTGATACTCGCAGCGAATATTCCACGGCGCGGGAATCAGTATCGTGCGCAGCCGAACGCTTGCCGCCATCTGCACAGCATAATGCGCATAGCCGATAAACAAATCGGCAACGTCTTCGCCGATAAGCCACTCGCCCGCGGTGGTCCCCGCCGGCACGCTCGGCGACCCGCGGCCGCCGACCAGCGGCTGCGCCCGCGCCATCAACGCGCGCCCGACGCCCGGGTAGCGGGCTTCAAGGCGGCTAAAAAGCTGCCAGGTGTAATCACCGGAGGGATCGCAGTCCGGCGTCGAGGTCGCCAGCCGCTGCTGTGGGTCAAGGAGTAGCGTCAGCCAGTCGGCGCGATCGCTGGCAGACGAACGACGTACGGTCAGCATCAGTTGGTTGGCGGCAAACGAGCAGCAGCGTTTCGCCACCCCGGCCTGCAGCAGCGCCTGCGGGTGTTCGGTATTGGCGGAGGCGAACAGCGAGCAGCGCTCGCCGCCTTCAATACGTTCGCGCAGCAGACCGGCCGGACCGAACTGCGCCGCAACCGGAATACCGCTCAGCTGTTGAAAACGCGCCAGCAGTGGGAGAAAAGCGCCTTTCAGGCTCCCCGCCGCCAGTAGCGTCAATGAATTGGGCATCGCAATAATCGCTATAAAAATGAAAACATAGCGCTATGGTAACGCCGTTAATGCCTATTCAGTAGCGAATTTCCGCTAATTCCCGCAGCTGTTCCGGCGTCGCCACCGGCAACTGGAAGAATTCGAGATACGCCGGGATCATCTCAAACAGCATGTCGGTGCCGCGCTGAATCGGGCAACCCAACGCCTGCGCCGCCCGCAGCAGCGGAGTGTATTCCACGCTCATGACCACCTCGCCGACCCAGGTGCGCGGCGACAGGCGCGAAACGTCCAGCGGCAGCGGATCATCGGCTTTCATGCCCAGCGGCGTGGCGTTGACCACCAGATCGTGTTCAGCGGGATCGCGCCGCATCAGGACAATCTCCAGCCGCGGATAGTGCTGGTGTAGCCGTTCGGCCAGCGCCTGCGCCGCGGCGGTAGCGGTATCGTACAGGGTTAAGGCGCTCATCCCGGCCGCCGCCAGCGATGCGGCGATAGCCGAACCGACGCCGCCGCAGCCGATCACCAACGCCCGCGCCCCCTGCGTCGGGAAACCTTTGCGCTTAATCCCCAGCACAAAACCTTCGCCATCGAACATATCGCCGCGCAGGCTACCGTCGTCTTCGCGGCGGATGGCGTTGCAGGCGCCGGCTATCGCCGCCGTCGGACTTAATTGGTCCACCAGCCCGCAGGTGGCGATTTTATGCGGCATGGTGACCAGGGCGCCAACGATATTAGTCATTGAGAATAGCGCCGGCACCAGCGCCGCGTAATCCTCCGGCTTGACGCCCATCGGCACCACTTTGACATCCACCTGACGGTGAGCCAGCCACGGGTTATAAATCATT
Source organism: uncultured Klebsiella sp. (assembly GCA_902490055.1). GTDB lineage: Bacteria > Pseudomonadota > Gammaproteobacteria > Enterobacterales > Enterobacteriaceae > Klebsiella. The sequence continues at coordinate 9,110 of CABUCP010000035.1, forward strand.
GGCGCTTTAAAACTGGCGGTCGGATAGCCGAGATGCGCTATCAGCCGCGTATTACCACTAATCACCATGCCCTGCTCCTGTTACTGCGAAAGTTCGATGCGTTTGACATCGCCAAGAATAAACAGATACGCCACCACGCCCAGCAGCGCCGCACCGCCGATATAGACCAGCGCATAAAAGAAGCTGCCGGAGGCGGCGACGATAAAGCCGATGATAAGCGGCGTGAGGATCCCCGCCAGATTGGCGCAGAAATTAAATAAGCCGCCGGTCAGCCCGCCGAGCCCCTGCGGCGCAATGTCAGAGATCAGCGTCCAGCCCAGGCCGACCATCCCCTGGCCAAAGAAGGCAAAGGACATCACGAGGATCACCGCCAGATCGCTGGAGAGCCAGTTGGCGGAAATAATACTGCTGGCCATCAGCAGGCCGACGACGATCGGCAGCTTACGCCCCAGATTGGCCGACCCGGTGGCTTTCAGCAGTTTGTCGGAAACCCAGCCGCCAAACATCACGCCTCCCGCCGCCGCGAGGAACGGCAGAATGGCGAAGAAACCTACCTTCAGCCACGCCATGTGGCGCTCGGTAGCCAGATAGGTTGGAAACCAGGTCAGAAAGAAGACCAGCACGGTGTTACCGGCAAATTGCCCCACGCTGGCGCCGATAATCTGCCGTTTCGCCAGCAGCTGGCGCACCAGCGGCCAGCTAAATTGGCTGTGCTGCTCCTGACGAGTGGCAATACCGCCGCCGCTGAGGATATGTTCACGTTCGCTGTCGCTCAGGCGGCTATCTTCATGCGGTTCGCGGTAGCAGCGCCACCAGACCACGGCGAACAGCACGCCAACGACGCCAACGCTAATAAACAACGCGCGCCAGCCAAAGCTGCCCATGATCCAGAACAGCAGCGGCGAAAAGCAGGCCAGACCGAGATATTCGCCGACGGTGTACACCGCGGTGGCCTTGGCGCGTTCCTGCTGCGGAAACCAGGCGCTCACCACCCGACTATTCACCGGGAAACAAGGCGCTTCGCTGACGCCAAGCCCGAAACGGCACAGCAGCAACGTTTTCAACCCCACCGCCATACCGTGGAATAAGGTAAATAGCGACCACAGGGTCAACGACAGAAAATAGGTCACTTTGTTGCCGAAGCGGTCGAGGAACATCCCGCCGGGAATTTGCGCCAGCGCGTAGGTCCAGGCGAAGGCCGAGAAGACGATACCCATTACCGCGGCATCGATGCCGAGCTCGGCGGTCAGCTTCGGCGCGGCGATGCCGAGTACCGTGCGGTCGAGATAGTTAATCATCGTGCCGACGGCCAGCAGCGCCAGGATCCCGATACGCCGCCGGGAGCGAGGCGCGGCGGTCGCGGCATCCGCCGCCGCCGCTTGGTTATGGCTATAAGAGTTCATAGTCGTTTCCTGTCTTGAGTACAGAGTTATGTTGTTATTGTGTTTGCGATGTTGTGTGGTGAACCATTTGCTACATTTAACCATACTGCATGGCCGAAAGGCGCACGGCGGCATTCACCGCCCCGTACTGGGCATAGCCGTCGCGTCGTTCGGTCAATTCAAAGAAAAAGCGCCCCGCCGCGAACGGGCGAGTATAAAGATGCAGGAATTCGCCGCCGCCAGCGTCGCGGTCGTAAAGGATCTGCAGGCGTTTTAGCGTCTCGACCTGCGGCTGTCCACCGAAGCGCGCCAGCAAATCCTCATAGTAATTAGCCGGGATCGGCAGCGCGTTTAGCGCAACCTGCGGCAGGCTATCGAGCGTCGCAGGCAAATCGCGGCAGGCAAAAGCGGCGTGCTGTAGTCCGGCGCCCTGATAGCAGGCGACCGAACGCGCAATCTGCGTGGCGCGGCTCTGCGAAATGTTCAGCGCCAGGCGAATCTCCCCCTGCGGGCTATGTACCGCCAGGCTGCGCACCAGGCCGTACGGATCGGGCAACGTCTGCTCGTGTTCGAGGCTGAAGCCGAAAACGGTGCGGAAAAAGACGATCCAGTTATCGCGGCTATCGGCCTCCATGCCCAGCGCCAGATGGTCGATACCGCTGTAGTCCTCGCGCATCGCCGTAGGCTGCAGATGAAAATCACGGGCGTAAATGTCATCACCGGTTTCAATCAGATAGATAAGGCTACCGTCCGGCGCGCAAATTGCCGGGATTGGGCTTTCGTTGGGCCCGGCATCACCCTGCCAGGTGGCATAGCCGTAGTCGCGAGCGCGTTCCACTATCGGCGCGCTATGGCTCACTCGCAGCGCCATCGCGCACAGCGAGACGCCGTGACGCTGATGGAAATGATCGGCCCAGCTATACGGCTGGGCGTTGATAACCACCCGCGCGCCGCCGTTACGCCACAGCGAAACCTGTTTGGAGCGGTGTTTACCCTGCTGTTGAAAACCCAGCTGCGCCAGGCGCTGGCCTAGAGCGGTAGACTCCGCCGGGCTGGCGGCAAATTCAATAAACTCCAGTCCGGCATAGCGCGGCAACGCCGGCGGTGAGAACAGCGCGGCGTCGCTTGCCGGGAGCTGCAGGCGAGTCTGCTCCTCCAGCCACTGCAGCGCGCGATAACCATCTTTCGCCGTAGCGCCGTTAGGCGAGGCGCGGAAACCGTCATTAAAGATCTCCAGCGACCACGGGCCGCGGTAGCCGCAGCGGGTCAGCTCGCTGGCGAATTCCACCAGCGGCAGCTGTCCCTGGCCGGGGAAGCAGCGAAAATGGCGGCTCCACTCCAGCACATCCATCTTCATCAACGGCGCGTCAGCCAGTTGCAGGAAGGTGATTTTCTCTACCGGCACATCGGCAAGACCGTTTAAGTCATCGCCGAGCGATAGAATGTGAAAACTATCGAGCACGATCCCCATCGCCGGGCTGTTCACGCGCTGTACCCGCTCCCACGCCTGACGCCAATGATTGACGTGCGTGCCCCACGCCAGCGCTTCATAGCCAATGACAATCCCCTCCTGCTCGGCGAGGTCGGCGAGCGCGCGCAGGTCGGCAACCTGCAAATCGACATCGTCGGAACAGTCCGGCTGTACATTACTGCACAGCAGCATGGTGTCACACCCCAGCTCATGCATCAGGGCGAATTTTCGCTTTGCACGCTGCAGATTGGCGGCAAACTGCGCCCGGCTGGCGCCTTCAAAATCGCGAAAGGGTTGAAAAAGCGTGATTTTCAGCCCTAATTCGGCGGCGAGGTTGCGGATATCGCTCGGCGTGCCCGTATAATAGAGCAGGTCGTTTTCAAATATTTCAACGCCCTGATAGCCGGCAGCAGCAATCGCTTGCAGCTTTTCGGGTAAAGTGCCGGAAATCGAAACGGTGGCGATAGAGCGCAGCATAGAGGCCTCGGGTCATCGGTAGACAAGAGCACTGACTATGTATCATTTGGTTCATTCGCGCCAGATTTGGTTGCTAAATTGTGATCATTATGTGTATTTTTTGTCTCAACAGAAAAAGGAATCGTTATGTCCCTCGTTGCTCATGATGAAGCACAATCCCTGAAAGAGCGGATCTTCACCGCCGCCATCAGCGTCTTTGCCGAGTTTGGCCTTTCCGGCGCGCGTATGGAGCAGATAGCCACCGAGGCGCAAACCACCAAACGTATGGTGGTCTACTACTTCAAAAGCAAAGAGCAGTTGTACCAGGCGGTACTTCAGCATGTGTACGCGCAGATCCGTGAAACGGAGCAGCAACTGGGGCTGGAACACCTGCCGCCGGTAGAAGCGCTGGTGCAGTTGGTGAAATGGAGCGTGCGCTATCACGCCACCCACGCCGACTATATGCGGGTTATCTGTATGGAGAATATGCAGCGTGGCAAATGGCTGAAGAGCTCAGGGGAACTGAAGCCGCTGAACCGTACCGCCCTGTCGATTATCGAGGACATCCTGCGGCGCGGCCAGCAGCAGGGAATTTTCCAGGCCGGGCTGGAGGCACGCGATGTGCATCGACTGATCAGCAGCTTCAGCTTCTATCAGGTGTCGAATTTCTACACCTTCAGTAGCCTCTATCTCGACGATCCGCTGCCGGAGATTGACGATGAAGCGATGGTATCGCACCACTGCGATATTGCGGTGAAAGCGGTGGTTCGTTTTGTGATCTCTTAAGCTGCGCTTAAGTAGGGCACCCGATCAGTGCCCTGACAACGCGTGAACCACCCTCTCCATCGCTTCGCGGGTCAGCGCCGATCGTTCAATTTTCGGGTTGGCCAGCGCGGTACGCACTACGCCGGCAATAACAATATGTTTCGGCTCCTGGCCAAGATCGCGCATTTCCAGAACCACTTTACCCACTACGCGGC